>JAIBCM010000005.1 GCA_019694135.1 Verrucomicrobiia bacterium
TTACCGCTAACACTCTGGTAACCTAAAACCAAACCCAAGCCTAAAACCGGTAATGTCGCGATTTTTAGAATACGACTCATGGCCATAATCTAGTTCGTGTCAGCGCGAGAAGCAACTGATTTTGTGCTTTATTTAATTTCGCGATGAACGGTGCGACGACGCAAAAAAGGATTATATTTTTTCTTTTCAATCCTTTCGGTTGTCGTCTTTTTATTGCGTTTGCTTTGATAGCGCGAAACAGGTTTTCCCTCTTTTTTCGCTTCCGTGCATTCTAAAGTAATAATTTCTTGCGGCATAACTTTTCCTAAAAACAGGTTAATGTGAAGTTTCTTGAGAATATTTCAATAAAAAATATTCCACACTATCCACCAAAGCCTGCCAAGATGCTTCCACCAAATTCTCGGAAACACCCAAAGTGGCCCACTCTTTTTCACTAGCGCTGCTGCGAATCAGCACCCGAGTTCGCGCCTCAGTGCCTTGATTGGAATCGATAATACGAACTTTATAATCTTGAAGCTGAATCTCTTGGATTGAAGGATAAAACTTAACCAAAGCCGCACGCAACGCATTGTCCAAAGCGTTCACCGGCCCGTCACCTTCCGCTACGGTATAACATTGCTGCCCTTTGATCTTTAATTTCACAGTCGCCTCAGCCACTTCATAATGGTGTAAAGGACTTTTGCGAATGGAGACATGATACTCTTCCAATTCAAACCAGGGTTGATGATGTTGGATCGCTTTGCGCACCAACAACTCGAACGAAGCATCGGCCGATTCAAATTCATAGCCACGCGCTTCAAGCGCTTTAATCTGTTGCAAAATCGCTTTGGTTTCAGACGCTTTTTCTTCCAACGTGATTCCCATTTCACGCGCTTTCATGAAAATATTAGTGCGTCCCGACAACTCACCCACCAAAATGCGTTGATGATTACCCACACGACCGGGTTCAATATGTTCAAACGAACGCGCCACTTTATTGACCGCATTCACGTGCATGCCACCTTTGTGCGCAAAAGAAGTCTCACCCACAAATGGCGCTCGGATATTGTGATGCTGATTAGCAATATCATCCACAAATAATGATAACTCTCGCAAACGCGCTAAATTTTCGTCACTGACTACGTCCTTATTTAATTTCAATTTCAAGTTGGGAATCACACTGGTTAAATTACAATTTCCGGTGCGCTCTCCATAGCCATTCATCGTGCCCTGCACCTGCTCAGCGCCCTCTTCAATGGCCGCTAAAGCATTGGCCACTCCCAAATCACTATCATTATGGGTATGAATGCCCACACGGGTTTTTAATTGCGTTTTCACCTCACGCGTCATTCTGGCTACTTCCGATGGTAAAGAGCCTCCATTTGTATCACATAAAACAAGAAAATCCGCACCGCCTCGTTCCGCAGCCTTTAAACAAGCCAAAGCATAATCTGATCGATCTTTGTAACCGTCAAAAAAATGTTCCGCATCATAAATCACTTCCCGACCCGCTGCTTTCAAAAAACGGACAGTGTCCTCAATCATAGCTAAATTTTCTTCAGGCGTGGTTTTTAAAATTTCTTCCACATGCAACAACCACGATTTTCCAAAAATAGTCACAACCGGCGTGTTCGCATCTAACAAAAGTTTGACTTGCTCATCATTTTCCACAGGCGTTTTAACACGACGCGTGCTACCAAAAGCAGCAATCTTGGCGTGATGCCAACGATGATTTTGCGCCACCTTAAAAAACTCAATATCCTTTTCGTTTGATCCCGGCCAACCGCCCTCGATATAATCCATGCCAAACAAATCCAAACGTTCGGCAATCGCCAATTTATCGGCTACCGAGAAATTGATACCCTCGCCCTGCGTGCCATCGCGCAAAGTCGTATCATATAAATAAACTGCTTTTTTCATGACTCCAAGCATCCTATGCCAAAAATCGAAACTCGTAAAGAGAGACGCGTTTAAACGCTTGATAAATTTTATTCCACCCTTTTACCAATTTTTCTTTGCCCTTTTTCTCACTTAATCTACGTTAACTCCGTGGCTGTGACCTCTTCCAACTATCTTGTTTTAGCGCGAAAATATCGTCCGCAAACGTTTGACCAAATTTTAGGTCAAGATCATATCGTTCGCGCGCTGAAAAATGCCATTCAACTCAAACGCATTGCGCATGCCTACCTCTTTGTCGGACCACGCGGAACAGGCAAAACCTCTACCGCTCGCATTATGGCAATGGCTCTAAATTGCGCTGACGGACCTAAAATCGATTTTGATCCTAACGACTCCCACTGCCGAGAAATTGCTGAAGGCCGAAGTTTAGATGTGCGAGAAATTGACGGTGCCAGCAATAATGGCGTAGAACAAGTGCGAGAATTGCGCGATGATGTGCGATATTTGCCGCAGAACAGTCGTTACAAAATTTATATCATTGATGAAGTGCACATGCTGACTGCTGCAGCCTTCAACGCGCTACTCAAAACGCTGGAAGAACCTCCAGAACACGTAAAATTTATATTTGCCACAACCGAAGTGCAAAAAGTGTTGCCCACGATTCTTTCGCGTTGTCAACGGTTCGATCTTCGTCGCATCCCTTCTGAACTCATTGCTCACCACTTACAATGGATTTGTGAACAAGAAAAAATCCAAGCCGAACCAGCTGCCTTAGATGCCCTAGCCCGATTTGCGGAAGGTGGCATGCGCGATGCCCAATCCGCTTTAGATCAACTCATCGCCTTTTGCGGCAAAACCATCAAAGAGTCTGACGTATTGGAGGTTTTCGGCCTTCCACCACAAAGTGCAGTTATCGCATTAGCAGAAAATCTTTTAAAAGGCGAGGCGGAACCCGCTTGGCGTTTGATTGCAGAACTCGAACAACAAGGCAAAGATCTCACACGTATTTTAAACGATTGCGTTTCGCATTTACGTTCTTTGCTCATTTATCAACGCGCCCCGACACTCAATGAAAAAGAGTTAAACGACGAACAAAAGAAAGTTTTTGAAAAGCAGAAAAAACTACTTTCATCCGCCAAATTGTTGCGGCTTGTTGAATTTTTATCCAATCTGGAACCTAAACTTCGTTATGCGCTCACTCCCAAAATTCAGCTAGAAGTGGCGATTGCCTCTGCGTGTGAAATTCCTAGCGAAATTGAAATCGATCATTTGATTGCCCAACTCAAAAACAATAATTTCTCTGCTTTGCCTGAATCCCATTTACCGCTTACTACGAACTCAGCTTCTACCACTCCTCAAGCAATCTCTTTAGAGGAAGCCTGGAAACAGGTTGCTCAAGAGTTAACACCCTTAGTGCGAAACAGCTTGTCCATTACCTCTTCTCAAGATCAATTGCTGATTGAAGCACCAGCTTCTACTTTAAGTTTATTAAAAGGTTCCAAACAAGATCAACATTTGCAAGCGCGTCTCAACGAACTCACTAATAAAACCATTGTTGTAGAATTAAAAGAAAGTGTGCCCGCTCTGCGCCCAACTTCGCCTGCGCCTCAAAAAATTTTATCTCCCGAACCTCAACCTCAAATTTTAACTGAAGAAGAATTTAAAAATGATGCTCTCATAAAAGAAGCGCTCGAACGGTTCGGCGCTCGAATTATAGAAATCAAGAAAGGAAAAACATCATGAACATCGCCAAAATGATGAAACAAGCCCGCGATATGCAGGATAAAATGCAAAAAATTCAGGAAGAAATCGCCGCCCAACATTTCGAAGCCGATAGCGGCGGGGGCGCAGTAAAAGCCAAAGCCAATGGCGAAGGACAGCTTCTGGAAATTAAAGTGTCGCCCGATGTGTTATCGCAAAATGATCCCGAAATTTTGGAAGATCTTATTCTGACTGCGGCCAATTCGGCCATTAAAAAAGGAAAAGATCATGCCGCTCAACGTATGTCATCCTTAACTGCAGGACTTGGTTTGCCAGGATTTTAAACATTAGCCATAGAGGACACAGAAAGAAAAAAACTTCTGTTTCTCACCTCTTCCTTCACGTGATCGACCTACCGCCAACTTTAAAACAGTTAATCCATGCATTGCGACATTTACCGGGAATCGGCACGAAAAGCGCAGAACGCATGGCGTTGACTTTGTTGCAAACCTCGCAAACTTGGCCAGAAACTTTGGCAGAAAATTTAATATCGGCGCGTCAAAAAATAAAACCTTGCAAACAATGCGGCTTTTTTTCGGAAGAACATGATTTATGCGAAATCTGTCGCGACCCTCAACGCGATACGACATTATTATGTATCGTTGAAACGCCTCATGATATTTTACCTATCGAACGATCCAATATTTATCGCGGCCTTTATCATTGTTTGGGCGGAAAACTTTCCCCTATTGAAGGAAGAGGGCCAGAAACCTTGCATTTCGACACGTTATTTCAACGCTTAAAAAAAACGTCACCGCAAGAAATTATCTTAGCCTTAGGCACCGATGTCGAAGGAGAAATGACCGCACTATATTTGCTCGAACAACTTCGCGATCACTCTATCACTATTACTCAACCCGCGCATGGTCTGCCTTTAGGCAGTTCACTCGATTTGGCTGATAGTTTAACCCTTAAACGCGCTTTGCAAGATCGCAAAAAAGTAAATCCTTAACTTTATGACACCGCTCACAATTTGGTGTAACGCAACTCTGAAGGATGAAGCGACTCGACTCTTAACTCAATCGCTTGGCGAACATCAGCTATTGCTTTCACAACATCACGCAGCAACCGTAGTGGAGGCCACACCGGCAGACGCTAATTTTTATCAAGCGCAAATTCTTTTTGGCCAACCTGATCCCGATGCCGTCCTAAAAACGACTCAGTTGCAATGGATTCATCTCAGCACCGCAAGTTACACACGTTACGATAACCCAACTTTTAAAAATTTTTTACGAGATAATCATATTCTTTTTACCAACAGCTCTCACGTTTACTCAGAACCTTGCGCACAGCACGTTCTGGCCATGATGCTTTCCCTCACTCGACAATTACCCACAGCTCACGAAAATCAACGCAGCGCACATGGTTGGCCGTTTCACCAAATTCGCGCTAACTCTCATTTACTAAATGGACAAAGCGTTCTTTTTTTAGGATTCGGCGCCATTCCCAAACGTCTCGTTGAACTATTAACACCGCTTCACGTTAAATTCATAGCTTTTAAACGAAATGCTATGACTTATCCATTCGTTACCTTTACCACTTTAGAAAATTTACCTTTTGCTTTGAAACAAGCCGATCATGTAATCAACGCATTACCCGATAGCGCATCCACCTACCATTTCATGAATGCAGACCGTTTTTCGCAAATGAAAAAAGGCGCGCGTTTTTACAATATCGGACGCGGCCCCACAGTAGATCAAGAAGCGCTGGTGCACACATTAAAAAGCGACCATTTGAACGCAGCTTTTATTGATGTCACAGAACCCGAACCCTTGCCGCCTAATCATCCCCTGTGGCAAACTCCGAACCTTTTTATCACTCCTCACACCGGAGGCGGTCATTCCAACGAAGAGGAGCGATTAGTTAAACATTTTATTAATAATGTGAGAGCCTTTGAAGCCAGTCGTCCTCTCCAAGATATTGTCCCCTTAATTTGATACAGTTAAAAATGCTAAGCTGGCAATTTCGCAAAAGTTTGCTTCATTACTTTTATGTCCTTAAACATTGTTGAACTCCAAAAACTCGATCAGTCAAATTACATTCATCCCTTTACCGATCATTTGCCTATGCACCAAATGGGCACTCATCTCATCCAATCCGGTGAAGGTTGTTTTTTGATCGATCAAAATAATCATCGTCTCTTAGACGGGCTCGCAGGGCTATGGTGCGTCAACGTCGGCTACGGCTGTAAAGAAATTATTGAAGCGGTAAACCAGCAAATGCAAAAACTGGCTTATTATCCTTCCTTTTTTAATACCGCAACCGAATCAGCCATTCAATTAGCCAATCGCATTGCTCAACTGGCCCCTACCCCTCGCTTAAAACACACGATCTTTTCTGAATCGGGATCAGAAGCTAATGAAACTGCTTTAAAAATTATTTTAAATTATCAACGTTTGCGCGGACACCCGAAGAAAACAAAAATTCTCACACGCACTTTTGCTTATCATGGCGTCACTCTCGCGACCACTAGCATGACAGGCCTTGCCTCTTGTTTAGACCCTTTCGGTTTACCTTTGGCAGGTTTCATTCATGCGCCAGGCCCCTATCATTACCTCGCCAACACGCCACTTGATCCCGAAGCATATGGCCAATGGTGTCTGGAGGAAACGGAAAAAATTATCCTTAAAGAAAATCCTGAAACGATTGCCGCTTGTTTTGCAGAGCCTATTCAAGGCGCGGGCGGAGTTATTGTGCCTCCACCTGGTTATTTAAAAGGGTTGCGAGAATTATGCCGCAAATATGATATTCTTTTTATTGCGGATGAAGTTATTACCGCTTTCGGTCGCATGGGCTGCTGGTTTCTTAGCAAAATTTGGAATTTGGATCCTGACATGATCACCATGGCCAAAGGCATCACGAGCGGTTATTTGCCCTTAGGAGCCACACTGGTAAGCGATGAAATCATTAACCTCATTTATCGCAACGGCTACTTCGCTCATGGTTATACTTATAGCGGTCACACCACTTCCTGCGCGGCGGCTTTAGCCAATTTAGATGTATTAGATAAAGAAAAAATTATCCCACGCGTCGAACAAGAAACGGGCCCTTATTTCCAAAAACGTTTATCGGAATTCACAGAGCATAAAGCCATTGGCGAAGCGCGAGGTTACGGTCTCATCGCAGCCTTGGAAATCATCCCTAAAGAAGGCAAAGCTGCTCTTTCGCCAACTGCCAATTTAGGGGTTAAAGTTGCCGCATTGGCACGTGAAGAAGGGGTCATTGTCCGCGGTATTCGCAATTTAGTAGCCATTGCACCGCCCTTGATTATTTCAAAAGAAGAAATTGATTATTTATTTGATGGCGTTAAACGTGCACTTAATCGTTTATATTAATTTTTAGTTTTTTGTTTTATGAATTTACCGTTTTCTTTTTCTGTTAATCCCAAACTTCCCGAAAAGCTCGAGCCTCTTCGCCAACTTGCTTACAATATGTGGTGGTCTTGGAATACCGATGCACGCGCGCTATTCGAAGAATTAGATCCGGAACTTTGGAAAAATTCTGGTCATAGCCCCGCTACATTATTACGAAAAATTAAGCAAAATAAATTATTGCGATTTGCCAAGGACGAGGGTTACTTGCAACAACTCAATGCTGTTTCGGAACGATTGCAAAATTACTTAGCGCGTCAAGACCGCTGGTTTACGCAAACTTATCCAGAGCAAAAAGATTTTTTGGTGGCTTATTTTTCAGCAGAATTCGGTTTCCATGAGTCCTTACAAAACTATTCTGGCGGTCTAGGCATCCTCGCTGGCGACCATTGCAAATCCGCTTCGGATTTAGGAGTGCCGCTCGTTGGCGTAGGACTGATGTATCGTCAGGGTTACTTCGTTCAGCAACTTAATAAAGAGGGTTGGCAAGAAGCGTTTTATAAAAATTTGGATTTTCACGATCTTCCTGTTGTGGAAGCTACCGACGCAGAAGGAAAACCAACACGCGTAACCGTAGACTTGCCAGGTCGCCAAGTGCAAATCGGCGCATGGCAAGCGACGATTGGGAATGTGCGCGTTTTCTTCCTCGACACTGATCTCCCAGAAAATACTGATGCGGATCGCAAAATCACCAATCAACTTTATGGCGGTGACCATGAAATGCGAATCCAACAAGAAATCGTTCTCGGCATCGGCGGCAGACGTTTTTTAAAAGCAATGGGACTTCGTCCTACCGTCTTTCATATGAACGAAGGTCATGCCGCTTTTTTGGCACTCGAACGCATCCGCCAACGCATGCTCGATGATCAAATAGATTTTTATACCGCGCTTCAAACCGTAGCCGCTAGCACCCTCTTTACCACCCACACTCCAGTTCCAGCAGGGAATGATGCTTTTTCCCCGCAACTCATGCAGATTTACTTTGCCGATTATGCGCGAGATTTGAAAATTGATTTTGAAGAATTTTTAAAATTCGGTCGTCCTTGGTTAGCGGAATCGCACCAACCTTTCAGCATGACCATTCTCGCCCTGCGCCTTTCGCGATTCTGCAATGGCGTGAGCAAAATTCATGGCGGCGTTTCCCGAGAAATGTGGCAAAATGTTTGGTTTGGCGTACCTGTGAATGAAATCCCTATTGGCCATATCACCAATGGCATTCATACTCAAACCTGGATTGCGCACGAATTAAAAGAGTTGATCCAAAAACAACTGGGCGATTGCTGGGAATGCAACCTCTCCAATCCTGAAATTTGGAATCCGATTTATCAAATTCCTGATGAAACGCTTTGGAAAACCCACTTGCAACTTAAACAACGATTCGTCGAATTTGCGCGTAAAAATATACGCAACCAAAAAATTCGAATTCAAGAAAATGCGCGTTCTGTTCGCGAAGTTTCCACGTTCCTCGATCCGAACCGTCTCACCATAGGTTTTGCACGTCGATTTGCCACTTACAAACGCGCTACCCTTCTTTTCCGTGACACAGAACGTTTAGCGCGCCTCGTTAATCACCCCGATTATCCCATTCAATTTGTTTTTGCCGGCAAAGCGCATCCCGCTGATGACGGAGGCAAACGTTTGATCCAAGCCATTTATCAAATTGCTAATCGCCCCGAGTTTCGCGGTCGCATTGTATTTTTAGAAAATTACGACATCAACGTCGCGCGCCACATCTACCACGGTGTCGATGTTTGGTTAAACAATCCTGTTCCTCCTTTAGAAGCCAGTGGAACAAGCGGCGAAAAAGTGGCGCCCAACGGCGTCGTTAATTGCAGCGTTCTCGACGGTTGGTGGGCCGAAGCCTGGCAACGTTACGTGAACGGCTGGGCCATTGGCGAACCCCTCCACACGCACGATCCCGAAGTGCAAAACGATTCCGACGTCGAAGCGTTATACGCCTTGCTCGAACACGAAATCGCGCCGCTTTATTACCAGCGTCAAAATGATATTCCCAAAACATGGTTACAATTGATGAAAAATTCCATCGCCACTATCACTCCCACCTATAGCACATTCCGACAAGTCCAGGATTACACCAACCTTTACTATGTTCCTTCTCATCAAAAAGGAGTTGCTTTTGAAGCCAATCATTACGAAGGCGCCAAAGCTTTAGCTGAATGGAAAGCGCAAATACGAAATGCCTGGCCGCAAATTAAAATTACACAAATCAAACTTTCCACTCCCTCGCCCGTTCAAAACTTCACAGTTGGCGAAAATTTCACTCTCAGCGCCAAAGTGGAACTCGGTCCACTAACTCACGACAACGTAATAGTGGAAGCTTATGTGGAATCCATCGACGGTTATCATACCTACGTTTTTGCTATGATGCACCAAGGCGATAACCGTTATGAAGGAGTGATCGAAGCCAAAGAAAGCGGACAATACCGTTACAACATTCGCGTCCTGCCTTATCATCCGCTCCTGGTGCAAAAACATGAACTGCGCCTGATCAAATGGGCTGCTTAAGTGAAATTTCAAATTTCAAATTTCAAATTTCAAATTGCGACTCCTGGTTACTGCTATCTCATTGGTGCTGGTCCGGGCGACCCCGAATTACTAACCCTTCGCGGCCAAGCTATTTTACAAAAAGCAGACGTCATTGTTTACGACTACCTTTGTCATCCTTCCTTACTACGTTGGTCAAAACCCGATGCAGAACTTATTTTTGCTGGAAAACTTTCCGGAAATCCAACACTGAAACAAGAAGAAACCAATCAACTTCTGATCGAAAAAGCCAAAGCGGGAAAAATCGTTGCACGCTTAAAGGGTGGTGATCCCTATATCTTTGGGCGCGGCGGAGAAGAAGCAACAGAACTCATCCAAGCGCAAGTTCCGTTTGAAGTCGTTCCCGGCGTTTCTTCCATTAACGCTGTGCCCGCTTACGCAGGCATTCCCATCACCCATCGCGATTACTGCTCTTCATTTCTTGTCGCAACTGGTCATGTCGATCCCAAAAAAGGAGAAACCCTTTTGGATTACTCCCTAATCGCTAACTTCACAGGCACTCGCATTCTTTTGATGGGCGTTGGCAAATTGCGAGAAATCACCAATAAACTTATGGAAGCAGGCGCTAATCCTAAAACCCCTTCCGCCGTGATCCAATGGGGCACGCTTGGTCGCCAAAAAACCGTTTGTGCAACTTTAAAAAAACTCGCTGATCAAGTCGAAGCCCAACAACTCACCGCTCCTGCCGTCATTATCCTGGGCGATGTCGTGAACCTCAGAGAAACATTAAACTGGTTTGAAAAAAAGCCCCTTTTCGGAAAAAAAATCCTTATCACCCGCGCACGAACTCAAGCCGGAGAATTAGCCCAAAAACTACGCCTACTTGGCGCCGACGTTTTGGAATTGCCCCTAATCAAAATCACTCCTCTTATTGACTCCGAACCCCTACAAAACGCCGCCACTACATGCACGCATTATGATTGGCTAGTTTTTACCAGCCTCAATGGCATCGAAACTTTCTTTCAACAATTTCAAAAACTTTCTTTAGATATTCGACAATTAGCTCCTCTGAAAATTGCTGTGGTAGGAAAAGAATCAGCCAAAATTTTAGCTCAATACTATCATTTGCAAGCCGATCTCATCGCGCCACAATCCACTTCGCAAAGCTTAAGCCATGCATTGACCCAACTCGATCTTCGCGACAAAAAAATTCTTCTCATACAAGGCAATCGCGCCTCGCCCGAACTTCAAAATAATCTCACTCAACACAGCGCTCAAGTTAATCAAGTGGAAGCCTATCGCACCGAATTAGAAATGCGCGACATTTTTCAAACCCGTCCGCGTTTAGAAACCGAAGGTGTCGACTGCATCGTATTTACTAGCGCCTCAACCGTGGAACATTGGCATCAACTCAAACTCAAACTTCCCAAACCTTGGCAAGCCATCAGCATCGGCCCTATCACAACCCAAAAACTCCAACAACTGAGTTACACTTCCATTCTTCAAAGCCAAGAACCCTCACTGGATGGAATAATTTCAACGATTTTAAATCAAACGATTTCCGCTAAAGCTTGAAGTTTTGTTAATTAAGCGACATCTTACTTTTATGCCTCTTGTCAATGAGTTGCTGACGTTGGCGCAACAAGCCAATTGCCGGAGCACGGAAGAATGCGAAAAAGCATTAAAGCTTGCCGCAGAACAACAGCGTTCTTTGGTGGGAGCAGTTTTGGATGAAAACTTGGTGGAGGAAAACAAATTTCTTCAAGCGATTTGCGAGTGGTTGGGATTAACTTACTGGCAAACTCCGGTAACAGCCATCGCGGCACCGTTGCGCGAAAAAGTGCCAGCTCGCATTGCGTTGCGACATCAAGTATTGCCCGTGGAATCGCATGACAACACGCTTTCCATTCTCACTTTTGATCCGTTTAATTTTATTGCGCGACAAGCCGTCAATCAAGCCGTGCCTGAAAAAGTGAATTGGTCCATTGCGCCGCGCAAATTAATTCAACAAGCGCTTCGTCAAGGCTACGGGATTGGCGCCGATGTGTTTGAGCAATTGTTAGAAGGCCGCATTAATGATGATGCGCTGGATAATTTAAAACAGGAAACCAACGTGTTGGATGCGGAAGATCCCGAGGCGTCTGTGGTCAAATTTGTAAACCAAATTATGCGCGAAGCATTAGAGCAACGCGCTACGGATATTCATGTTGAGCCTTTAGAAGATGATCTTCGTATTCGTTATCGTATTGACGGCGTTTTACATGATGTGCCAGTTCCGCCCCAGATTAAACTTTTGCAAGCATCGGTAATTTCTCGATTAAAAATTATGGCTCATTTAGATATTGCCGAACGACGCATGCCGCAGGACGGTCGCATTAATTTAGAGTTGGAAGGCAAACCGATCGACGTGCGCGTCGCGACAATTCCATCTGTTACAGGAGAATCGGTAAGCCTGCGTTTGTTGGGACAGATGCATTTTGATTTTCAAGGCTTAGGTTTAGAAGAAGAAGATGAAACAAAAGTAAAAAGTCTTCTAAAATTGCCAAATGGCATTATTCTCGTAACAGGGCCAACTGGCGCGGGTAAATCGACAACGCTCTATACATTCCTCTCGAGTTTGAATACGACAGATCGTCGTATTGTTACTATCGAAGATCCGGTAGAACATAAAATTCCGGGCGTCATTCAAATTGCGGTAAAACCGGAAATCGATCTCACTTTTGCTCGCGGACTGCGCAGTATCCTTCGTGGCGATCCGAATGTGGTGATGGTGGGAGAAATGCGCGATTTGGAAACGGCAGAAATTGCGATTCGTGCAGCGCTCACGGGTCACCTGGTTTTAAGCACTTTGCACACCAACGACGCGATTGGGGCCATCACGCGTCTCATTGATATGGGCATCGAACCTTTTCTCGTTGCCTCGTCAGTGCGCGCGTTTATTGCACAACGTCTCGTGCGCGTACTTTGTCCGATGTGTCGAACTTCTGGCGATTATGATGAAAATTATTTGCATCAAATTGGTTTCCCTAAAGAGCATGTTTCAAAAATTCGAAAAGCTGCGGGTTGCGAACATTGTCATAACACCGGTTATGTGGGGCGCACTGCTATTATGGAGGTTTGCACGATGTCCACTCGCATGCAGGATCTCGTAGTGGGACGACGTCCTACTTCGGAATTGGTGGAAACCGCCTTGCAAGAAGGCATGCAAACGTTGCGCGCGGCAGGTTGGAAAAAAGTGATTCATGGCAAAACCACCATTGAAGAAGTATTGCGAGTCACAACAGCGGATGTCGAAGCTCAGGATGAGTAAAAATTTTTGTGAATGAACACCTTTACCTATCGCGCTCTGGATAAAAGCGGCAAAACGCGCACGGGCGAATTAGTGGCCGCCACCAAAACCGAAGCTTATCGCCAACTCGATAAAGAACAGCTTCAACCTCTTTCTTTGACTTTAAAAAGTGGCGCGGTTTCTCTGTCAGCAGCCGATGCAAAAACGGTTCCTTTGGGTTCGCTGAAATTAAAACGCTCTCAAATTATTACTTTCACAGAAGAGTTAAGTGATTTGTTGGATGCCGGCTTGCAATTAGAGCCAGCGCTTCGGATCATGGAACAACGCGACGAATTATCTTCCTTAAAAGATTTGACGATTGCTTTGCGTCAACAGTTGCGCGAGGGCATTAGCTTTTCCAAAGCATTGCGTGCTTCGAGCAAAAGTTTTGACGATCTTTATTGCAACTTAGCACAAGCCGGCGAGTTGAGCGGCGCGCTGCCGCAAATTTTACGGCGTGAACACATGCATCTCATCGCTATGCAAGAATTGCAAGGACGCGTAGCACAATCTTTAATTTATCCGGCATTTATTTTTGTGGCAGGTGTAGGTTTGCTTTTTGTTTTCATGACTTTTTTAGTTCCACAACTCACTTCACTTTTTCAAAGAACACAAAAAAAACTGCCTTTAACTACTCAGCTACTCATTAGCACAAGCGATTTTCTCGCTCATTATTGGTGGGCTATTGGGGCGCTAGTTTTTTTGCTAGGACTGGCATTTTGGCAAACAATTCAAAAACCCGCCGGGAAACGATGGTGGGACGAGTTTCGTTTGAAAACTCCTGTCATCGGCGATGTGTTGCGTGCCAAATTTTACACGCAATTTTCTCAAACCCTGGCAACTATGGTTAGCAACGGCATCCCGCTTTTGAATGGATTGCGTCTCATGCGCGACGCCACGCCCAATGTTTTTTTGAATAATTTATTGGGAAATATTATCGAAATCGTAGGCGAAGGTGGGAGCTTGTCTCGCGCGATGCGAAAGGTAGGACATTTCCCGCCCATGATGATTGATATGATCGTGGTGGGCGAACAAACGGGAGATTTAGGTGTGGCATTGAATAAAGTGGGATCGCGCTACGATAAAGAACTCAAAAAAAATACTGAACGCATTGCAGCCATCATTCCTCCGGTCATTATCATCGTGCTCGCGTTGGTAGTTGGCGCAGTAGCCGTGTCAATGATCACAGGCATTTTTGATGCGGTTTCCGGAATGCGTGGCGGACGATAAATGTCTAAGTGTGGACTATTTTGATAAGCCTTTTACTCATTTACACTCGAACTTGATTTTGATAATGATTTTGACATGAAATTTAAGGTAATGGGGTTACTTTTACTTGGTGCAAGTCTGGCAAGTTTTGCGCACGCCGATCGTTATGCAAAAAGTTATACCTTAGATTTTCCTTATCGAGGGGATCGTAATATTCCTCGTTGGCTTAGTGTGGTGAAGGAACCTAAATCGCCACGTTATCTGACATCGCAAAGTTTTGGAATTCGTCCTCAGGCTAATGCCGATACCGATTTAGCGATCACGATTTTTTTTAATGAAGGATCAGGCGGTTTTTTACGCGTATTTTGGGAGGGCCTCAATAACAATACCGAGATGCTGGCACCCAATCTTTATGACAACATTGGCATGCCCAACCAAAAAATGTTGCTAGTCCGACGTTCCACACTTTCTGGCCCTGGAAAATTGGTTTTTCAAACCACCGAATCCACAATGAATATCCGACGCATTCATTGGGAATGGGTTAAAAGCCAGACCATTCCCATGAGTCATGATTTGTCTTTGGGCGTGGCTTATGTAGACGGCTTTGGACGTTCTTATAGTGATGCTGAAGTTTATCAGTTTGAAACAGGCGCAACCGGCGATTTCTGGCGAAGTTCCATTATTAACGCGATGCTCGTCGAAAAAGCGGAGCGAATCGAAGAAGGGGCTGCATTAGATTTCGAAATTCAATCTCCTGCTGACATTGCTCGCCTCGAAACTCAAATCGCTGGACTCGCTCCGGAAGAAAAAATAGGAGTTTGGCTTAATCGCCGTTATTTGGGCGAAATGGCAACTCAAGTTCCAGACTTGGCCGATCCTGGCTATCAACGCGATGAGGCTGGAGATTTAACTTATATTGGTTGGCGAAAAGGCAGTTTTTTCTTTCCTCCCGATCAATTAATCGTCGGCGCAAATCAACTGCAATTGGTGCGCTGGGCTAATTCACCATTAAAAATTTCACAGCCGCTAGCAATAAAAAACACAATTTTACAAATAAAATATAAAGTCGCGACGTCTAATCCCACAACGATGCAAACAACAACACAACCCATCCAAGCGCCAACGACGGAGCCAACCCCACCGTCTTTTCAGATTAATCCTCAATTGACTCGATAACTTTTATGAAAATTCATTCTATCAACCGATTCGCTCATCAAGCCGCTTTCACTCTCGTGGAAATTATGGTGGTTATGGGCATCATCGCTGTTCTCGCGGGATTAGCAATTAATAAAATTGTGGGAAACGTCGAGGCCGCTAAATTGCAACGAGCTGATGCAGATATTACCACGATTAGCACACAGCTAAAAACTTACGAAATGCTTAATTTATTTTATCCCACCTCACAACAAGGACTTCAAGCTTTAGTCACGCGGCCAACTGCCGAACCTGTGCCGCGCCGATGGCAACAGTTGCTTCAAGAAGTCCCCATGGATCCTTGGGGCAGGCTCTATCAATATCGCTATCCTGGCGCAAAAAATCCTTCTAGTTTTGATCTCTACTCCCAAGGCCCTAATCCCGAAGATCCCTCGGACGATATCGGAAATTGGAAATAAATTTGTTAAAATCAATTTCATGTTTATCTAAGTCGAAAAATTCACAAGGGTTCACCCTCATCGAAATCCTTGTCGTTCTTTTCCTTGCTTCACTTATTTTCGCCGCAGTGCTTCCCACCGCCAGTAATTTATTATTGCAAGAACAAGTGCGAGGCACCGCCAGAAAAATCTCTCTATTTGCTAAAACCGCAAGAACTCAGGCTCTCACCGAACAACAACCTTACCACATCATTTTTGCAAAAAATACTTTCACCATTAGCCCTTTAACACCCCCTAAAAAAGGGGATCCTCATCAAGGTATCACAGAAAGCTATCAACTATCTAAAGAAATCCTTTGCCAAATTCGCTCCTGGGAAGAAGTAAAATGGAGCAAAACGGAAAAATTTGAGTGGATATTTCAACCCACCGGTTTATGCGAGCCGATCCGAATTCGTTTCAGTAAAGACAATGCTTGGTATGAAATGGAGTTCAACCCTCTCACCGCCAACACGCAAAATGAATCTTACTATTTTCCTTAATGAAACCTTTCGCTCACTCCAAAATAATAACGCCTCAAAAAGAAAAGGGATTTATGCTTTTCGAGGTTATGGTTGCGGTGACTGTCTTTGCTTTTGCCGCATTGGGATTAGCTAACACTATCAATAAAACGATCGATTCTGCCATCGCCTTACAACGAGAAGCTGAGGTGCGCTTAGGTCTGGAAAGTAAACTGGCTGAGCTTAAAGCTAAACCCTTACAAGTCGCTAAAATTACCGATCCACCCGATGCCCGAGGCATCGTTTACGAAACTGAAGTGCAAACCATGCAAGTTCGCAATGAAAAGGATCTTCTCTTGAGCGGTTTTTATCGTCTTACCGTGCGTGCGCGCTGGAAAGATAACGAACAAGAACAGGAAGCTTTTGCCGAAATCTATGCGCTACAATAAAAAAATAAAAATAGCCAAGCACGCGGGCGATCGGGCTTTTACCCTGGTTGAAATCATGGCAGCTCTTCTGATCCTAGCTTTGATTACAAGCGCGGTTTTTGCTATTACTCGCGCTGCTTTGCAAGCCAGCGCAAATTTGGCCGAAACCCAAGCTCATCGTCAGCAAATCATGGGCTTAATTGAGTTGTGCAACGAAAATTTTCGCAGCCTTCCCGGTAACGCTTTTTTTGAAACACGTCGCTCACAAGAAGGTCAACTCGAACTCCTATTTGTCGATGCGCCGCGCGCCTTTGCCTGGGGAAATAAAAGTGTGTATGGCAATAGCATCCTTTCTATCCAACCTCAACCCGGCGGACTTTTTTCTTTAGTTTTAATTCGAGAAAAAACGCAGAAATCCAAACTTAGCGTCAATCCTAATGAAAAACCCGAACAACAAAGCCTTATCTTAATTCGCGATCTTTCAGAAATTGCCTGGCGCTTTTTCTACGCGCCAACTAGTCAATGGATTAATGAATGGACCTATCGCGACCTGCGTCCAAGCTTAGTAGAATTAAGTGTGACACCCGCCGGTGAGGAAACTCCCATTCGCGCTGTCTTTTGGGTGCCATCTGTAAAACGACAAGTCGCGATATGAAATTATTGAAACAGAACTCATCTCAACGAGGCATCGCTTTATTGCTAGTGATTTGGGCTATTGTTACCATGTCGGTTGCGATTTTGGGCGTTGTGGAATTTGTAAAACTGGATCTTAACGAAGGCTCAGTGCGCAGCAAAGATTTTCGTGCCCGACAACTTGCCGAAAGCGGATTAGCCTTTGCGATGCATCCTCAAATTCGACGCAATGACCCGCTTTTAAGACAGAAAGTAGGATTTTTAGAGAGATTTGAAGTTCAAGTAAGCACAGAAGAAAGCAAACTCAACATCAATCGTTTACTCAAAGAAAAAAATGACAGCGGCATTCTTCAGCGACTTTTTGAAAACTGGGGATTGAGCGATAAAGAAAGTGTCGCTGTTATCGATTGCTTAAAAGATTGGGTTGATAAAGATGACTTGCGCCAAATAAACGGAGCGGAAAAAGATTATTATGAAGAATTAGGCTACGACAGCTATCCACCCAATCGAAGTTTTCTCTCTATTTCTGAAATGGAATTAGTTAAAGGCATGGATTTAGTTGCAAAAGCAAAACCCGATTGGGCTTCTTACTTTACGATCTGGGGTGCTGGCAAGTTGGACGTCAACGAAGCTTCCGAGGAACTGCTACGGATCGTGTGTGAAGTTTCCGCAACCCAAGCTAACACTCTTATCAAATTTCGAAGTGGTGCCGACCGCAAACTTAACACTTTGGATGACGTGGAAATCAAAGATGGCAAACAGGCTTGTATCATTATGGGAGTGCCAGAAATTCTGCGTAAAACGGTGGCCGATCGCCTTACCGCGCGCGGCTCCACAAAACGCATCATGAGTAAAGGTTACGTAGGCGACTATTTGCGATCGATCGAAGTGGTATGGCGCACTTCGGATGGTCCTCGCCAATTTTTAGAGTGGCAGGAATATTAGTTACTGATAAAACCAAGAGCGACTCAGGCAGTATGAAGCGACAAAAAACATCAAAAAAAGCAGAGAGTAAAATTTTGCTTTTACCAGCGGTAGAAGGCTGGACACTTTGGGAAGTTCTTCCCAATCATCTTCCTGTTTTAAAACAAAACCTCGCTGAACTGAGCAACTTCGTCAAACAAGAAAAAGCAGAAAAAATCATTTTAGGTTTTCCTGTAAGACAAGTTTTCTGTTTTTCACTTTGGCTGAGCACCGAAGATAAAACTTTATTACCCGATTTGATTTTCACCCAACTCGAACGTCGTGGTTTAGTAACTCGATCACGCGAAGAAACCATTTTTGATTATCGAGTCATCGCTACGGAAGCAGGAAAATCGTTAACGCTCGTGGCTATTTTACCCAGCCAACTGCCAGAAGTTTACCTTCAAAATATCGCAGAAACTTACGATGTTTCCGCACGTTTTTATCCTTTGGAAAATAATCAGCTAACTCTCTGGCGAGAGATCGGGCAACTTGTGATTGCCATCACTCGCAATGATGAACTGGTTCACTTCCAAACCCTGAGCGCTTCGGAAATTAATGCTGCGACCATTCAAGAAATGCTTTGTCTTTATTTAGAACTGGAGTCGCAACAGATCATATCAGAAATGCACGGTGTCACATTGTGGGGCAATTTCTCCAACGACGAAATTCAAAAGATTCAAAATACGTTTCATATCACACCGAAAGCTGAGGAAATGCCGACCCCTTGTCTTCCCAAGCAGTTTTTTTCCCTAACCCCGCATACCGTTCGAGAAATTCAAACACTTCATGCTAAAGAAGAGAGAAATCAAAAAATTCTCAAAATGGCGCTGGCAGGTTACGGGCTTTTTTTAGGATTATGGATTTTGCAATTACTCTTTTTTTATGGTCGCGTCTATTTGATTCATCGCGAAGTCAAAAAAGATGCTTCTTTAGTGCAATCGCTAAAAGAAACAGCTACTCGTTGGAATGCATTAGGAACTGCACTGCAACCCGATCATTACGCGGCGGAAGTCTTATATCAATGTGCGCGACTTTTACCACAAGAAGGCGTGCGCTTTACCTTATTCGAAGTCAATGAATCCGGAGTCGTCTTGCGAGGAGAAGCTACCAGTGTAGCAGCCGCTTCAGATTTCTTTGAAAAATTAAACAAGAACGATCAACTACTCGCTTATCAATGGCAAATGCCGACTCCAGCCATTTTGCCAAATGATACTGCTCAATTTCAAATTACTGGAAATTCTTTCAATGCGCCCACTCAACCCCAATGAACAAAAATTAATCGCCGTGGCCTCCCTCGCTCTTGTGATCGTGGCCAATGGACTCCTACTGTCTTTCCTTTTCAAAAAACAAAAAGGTTCACACATCGCATTGGCTCAGGCCCAAGCAGAACAAAAAGATGCTCAACTTTGGTTAAAGGAAAAAGAGCTCTGGCAAACGCGACAGCAATGGCTCGACAAAAATCAACCCATAGCTGCGGCCCAGGAAGACACTAAATTATTAACTCAAATCGTTTCCAGTGCGCGTGAAAAAAATCTGGAAATTCAAGAACAACAACTCATCGGCATCACTCCCACCGCTTATTATAAAGAGGCCACTGTTCGTCTGAAAGTTGTGGGGACTTTACAAAATTTAGTCGACTGGCTCGTAAAACTCCAGCAACCAACCAATTTCCAAGCCATTTCCAGTTTCAATCTTCGCAGTGATTCTGACACTACGAAAGTCCGTTGCGAACTTCAATTATCTCGTCGTTATGCGCCATAAATCGAATTCACCATTTATCAGAACAAATTTCATCGAAAGTGTGAAATTAAGTTTTCTATTTTTGATCGGTATTTTTATTTTCATTTCGACTCACGCCACTTTATCAGAATCCGCCATTCCTCAGGGGTTTGAAGTCAAACGTTATGAAAGCATCTGGAAACGTTCCCCTTTCACCCTGGAATCGGTTGTTCCCGAATTACAAAAGGGGTTTGCTACCGATCTCTCTTTGGTTGGCACCTCAGTGGTTGGCACGAATAATTATGTGATGTTGCTCGACAAAAAAACTTCAGATCGCTTTCTAGTGTCCGAGACCTTGAATCACAAAGGCATTTCTCTCGTCTCAATTCAGCGAGATGATGATCCTACCAAGGTTAGCGCAACGTTAAAAAAAGGAGCCGAAACTTCGATTATTAAATTTGATCCAACCGCCTTAAACAATATGCCAAAACCACCGCCCATGATGACTAATCGTCCACTTAACATGCTCAATATGCCTCCTAACATGACCAACACAACACCCAATGTCATTCCATCCATGAATCCGGTCGATCCTAAAAAATTTATTCGCAAACGATTCCCAATTCCAGGAGAATCGCCTGATGGTTCAGACGAAAATCTTAAAACGAAAGAAGCTCAGGAAAGACAAAAAGAGGAATAATTAATTATGAAACAAATTGCTTTTATTTTTTTTCTGTCCCTAGCCGTTTCGCTAAAGGCCCAAACCAACACCAACGCAGAAACCAATTCGGCAGAAACTCAGCCGGCCACAGAAACGAATCTTTTTCCTAACGCGGAAGAAATTCCTGCTTTAGATCAAGGCGAATCGACCATACCCGATTTTCCTATTAACGAACCCCTAGTCGATTTGCAATATCCCAATAATCCCATTCAAGATATCATTGCGATTTACGAGCAGCTTACCGGTAAACGCGTTATTAAAGATCCTAATCTTGCTGGCCTTAATTTCAGCATTATGGCCAATCAAATTCCAAAAAGCGAAGCCATTCGATTGATCGAATCAGCCATGCTACTCAATAATTACGCGATTGTTCCTGCGCCTGATAACAGTATTAAAATATTAAACTTAGCGGGCAAACAACCGCGCAATGAAGGAGCTCCGATTTATGCCAATGCCAATGATCTTCCTTTAGGCGAAAAAGTTGTCAGTTATTTCATGCCTCTTGATCATTTAACTCCGGCAGAAGTCGTGCCCATTTTTCAACAAGCCATCCCTCCCCATGCCTATGGCGTTTATGTGCCCGTCCCTAATGCACAAGCCGTTATTATTACAGAAAGCTCTGCTGTGATCCGCCAACTCATTGCTATGAAGGAATTGATTGATGTTCCGCCCACAAAAATGGTTTCTAAATTCGTCACATTAACACGCACGGATGCAACGACAGTGGCCGAAGCCATCACAAAATTATTAGAAACTCGTAAAACGGGAGCCGCTCAACCTGGCGCGCCCACTGCTGGCACACCTGCTGTTGTAGAAGCGCTTTTTGATCAAAAAGCTCAATCCGAAAAAAATCCCACATTAACAGATGGCGACGCAAAGCTTGTTCCCGATCCTCGAACCAATCGAATCCTCGTCATCACGAAAGTTTCCAACTTTGCTTATATCAAAAACCTTATTGAAGAATTTGATAGCGCAACAGAGCTAGCCGATCCTCTTGAACTGCAACTGAAATATATTTCCGCCTCAGAACTCCTCCCTATTTTGCAAGATCTTTTGAAAGAAGACGAAAAACAAAATGCCACTCAAACTACCAGCGCAGGCAATCGTAATACACCCGATCGACAACAGCAAAATCCCACATCCATCGGCTCTTCCGGAGAGGGCAGCCTCAATCTCAGCGACCGCCTATCCGCCCCCACAGAAAATCAAGCGCCAGAAGCTATCACTGTGGGTAAAACCCGAATCATCGCTGACAATCGCCAAAACACTTTGCTCGTGCTAGGACCTCCCGGAAGCCTCGACAAAATCCAAAGCGTCGTAGAAAAATTGGATCGTCGACCTTTGCAGGTTTATTTAGCCACGGTGATTGGTCAACTTGCTTTGAACGATACTATGGAACTCGGCTTCGATATTTTACAAAAATTTGAATCATTCGGAAAAGAAAGTGGTGGCTTAGCGGCAAGTTCATTAGATCGAACGGTGCCCACTCTTGAACGTCCTTTATCTTCTATTGCGAACCCTTTGAGCCTAGTAAATAATGGCGCATTTTCTGCTTTAGCCGGTCTTAATGTGTATGCGGCCATTGGCTCAAGTTTAAATGCTTATGTGAAAGCTTTACAGGGCACAGGTCGTTTTAAGGTTATTCAACGTCCTTTCATTTTCACTTCAAATAATAAAAAAGCGACAATTCTCTCAGGTGAAGAAGTGCCCGTTCCTACCGCCACGGTTGGCTCTTTGGTAGACTCCACGAATAACCAAGCATTAAATGCGTCCATTCAATTCAAAGATGTCGCATTGAAACTTGAAGTCATTCCATTAATTAATTCCGAAAAAGAGGTAACCCTTCAAATTGCTCAAATTAACAACGTTCGCAGTGGCTCTGCTAACGTCGCGGGCATTCAAGTGCCAACTATTGCCAAGCAGGAACTGAACACTTCTGTTACTGTTTCTAACAAATCGGTAATCGTTTTGGGTGGTTTAATCCGCGAAGAAGCAAGACGAGATACAACAGGTATTCCATTGTTGAGCAAAATTCCTGTGCTGGGAGCGCTTTTTCGCGAAACCCGAAAAGAAAATGTTCGTTCCGAGCTAATTATCCTTATCCAACCCACCGTCATCCAAGATGGACAAGATCTCGCCGAAGCTAACCAGGAAGAAAAAGCTCGTGCGCCCTTTATCAGCCCTGAAACTTATCAAATGGCTGAGCCCGAGGCATTGCGTCTCCGCATTGATGAAGAAAAATTGAAACTTAAAAAGAAAAAAGAAAAATCGCGAAATCGCGAATAAAATCCACTTGCAAGCCAAAGCTGACGCGATACGTTGATAGCATGGTTCACAATAGAGAAAATCAGGTCATCGGCTACAATTCCAAAATAGAAGGCAATGTCGTCATAACCACATTGGATGCGGCAATTAACTGGATCCATAAAAATTCTCTTTGGCCGATGCCGATGGGTTTGGCTTGTTGCGCGATTGAATTAATGGCTGCGGCTTCTTCCCGATTTGACATTTCTCGATTTGGCGCGGAAGTCATGCGATTTTCGCCCCGCCAATCTGATCTTTTGGTCGTCGCTGGCACGGTAACCTATAAAATGGCGCTTGCGGTTAAACGGATTTACGATCAAATGCCTAACCCCAAATGGGTCATCGCTATGGGCGCTTGCGCTTCTTCGGGCGGCATGTATCGCAGTTATGCCGTCTTGCAAGGCATCGACCGTTTATTGCCTGTGGATGTTTATATTTCAGGTTGTCCACCGCGACCTGAGGCATTATTGGACGGGCTCATGCGTTTACAAAACAAAATCGGATCGGAACGTTCTTTTCTCGCTCAGAAAAAATAGCTGATTTAAAATCCATGACCTTAAAAAATGTTTTAGAAACTTTAAGCACTCAATTTTCTGATTGTCTTACGTTATTGCCCGAATTTCGTGGAGAAACCACATTGATTCTTACCGACAAAAATCGGATCGCAGATTTAGCTACGCAATTAAAAATGCAACACGGCTTTGATTATTTAGTCGATATTTCGAGTATTGACAACTTCGGCCAAGAACCTCGCTATGAAATCGTTTACGAATTTTATTCCTATAAAAATGGTTATTACCTTCGAATAAAAACTGTCGTAAGCGAAGAAGACATTCAATTACCCACATTAACTTCCGTTTATGCAACAGCCAATTGGCATGAACGCGAAATTTATGACATGATGGGAATTCAATTTACAGGTCATCCCGATTTGCGTCGCATCTTAATGTGGGAGGGTTATCCTTACTTTCCTTTGCGCAAAGATTTTCCTCTGGAAGGTTTATCGAGCGAAATTCCCGACGGCCCTTTTACCGCCCCTGCCCCAATGGAAGGCGGCCCCTTTGTTACGGAACCCGCCACTCATATTTCAGAACGCGAACCCCGCTCAAAATCGCCTTTACCTCAATCGTAATTTCCCATGAAAACATCATTCGAAACCTCTGATCTTGCTTCGCGTTACGCGCTTCATGCGGAAACTTACAATCAAACTGCGCCTGAAGGTGAAAAATTGATTTTGAACATGGGTCCCTCCCATCCCAGCACACACGGAGTTTTGCGATTGGTAGTGGAGTTAGATGGAGAAGTGCTCACTAAAGCCGTGCCCGATGTAGGCTTTTTGCATCGCGGCGATGAAAAAATTGCTGAAAACATGAATTATAATCAATTCGTGCCCTACACGGATCGTTTGGATTATATCGCTCCTTTATCTAATAACGTTGCCTACGCCTGTGCTGTCGAAAAATTGTTAGATTGGACTTTACCAGCGCGAGGCCAGGCCATCCGCGTATTGTGTTGTGAAATGGCACGAATTTCCTCCCACCTTTTGGGTGTAGGCGTTTTTGCGATGGATTGCGGTGCGATGACAATTTTTCTCTACACCTTCACCGAACGCGAAAAACTTTATACCCTGATTGAAAAGTTAACTGGCGCTCGCTTTACCACGAGCTACACGCGCATTGGCGGCATGACACGCGATCTACCGGACGGATTTATCGGCGAACTGAAAAAGTTTCTCGATGAACTTCCCAAGCGCATTGACGACATTGATAAATTAATTTCGCGCAATCGTATTTTTGTGGATCGCACAAAAGACATTGGTGTGATTTCGAAAAAAGATGCTATTGATTTTGGTTTAACTGGACCCAATTTACGCGCTTCCGGTTTTAATTTTGATTTAAGAAAAAAACAACCTTATCTGGGCTATGAACAATATGAGTTTGATGTGCCAATTGGTTCCGTCGGCGATTGTTACGATCGCTATTTTTGTCGACTGCAAGAGATTCGCGAAAGCATCAAAATTTTACAGCAGGTAATTAAAAAACTGCCATCTGGCCCAATTAATGTGGAAAATTATAAAAGCGCGCTTCCTACTAAAGAAAAAGTGCTCACGAAAATGGAAGAACTCATTCATCATTTTATCGTGGTAACGGAAGGACCCAATGCACCGCCTGGAGAAATTTATTTTGCTGCAGAAAATCCTAAAGGCGAGCTCGGTTTTTATATTAATAGCCGCGGCGGAGGCGTTCCCTATCGACTTAAAATTCGCGCACCTTCGTTTGTGAATCTAAGCATCTTATCAAAGTTGCTTCCAGGCAATATGATTAGTGACGTTTCGGCTATTTTAGGTTCTTTAGACTTTGTGATGGGCGAATGCGACCGTTGAGGTTATAATATAAATATGAAAAAAATAAAATCTCTTATCACAATTAGTTTTGCGATTGTCATGATGTTCGGCTTAGTGGCTTGCTCTAAATTGACTGCTGAAAATTATGCGAAAATTGAAAACAATCAGACTGAAGAAGAAGTTATTAAGATTTTAGGCAAACCCACCAAAGTTGAATCCGGCAGTTTTTTAGGAGTAACAGGGACCACTTACCTTTATAAGAAAAAGGATAAAGAGGTGAAAATTTCTTTTGTAAATGGCAAAGTTTTTGCAAAAGAAGGTAGTTTATAATATATGCCTCAATTTCGTCCTGAGTTTCTAGCTAAAGTGGATGAAGCCATTGCGCATTATCCTGCATTTAAACGGAGCGCTTCGTTGCCGCTACTGCATCTTTGGCAAGAAGAGTTCGGTTATATTTCTAATGAAGGCATTCATTGGATAGCGGAAAAGTTGGGTTTGCAACCCATTCAGATTTTGGAGCTAGTAACTTTTTATCCGATGTTTCGTCAAAAACCGTTTGGCAAGTATCATATTAAAGTTTGTCGCACGCTATCCTGCGCTTTGGGCGGCAGTTCTGAATTGCATGAGCGCTTTAAAAAAACGTTGCGAGTAGAGGGCGATCCTCATGGTCCGATTCATTCACCTGATGGAAAATATACTTTGGAATTTGTAGAGTGTTTAGCAAGTTGCGGAACAGCGCCGGTTTGCATGATTAACGACGATTTTCATGAGAAGGTGGATTCTCAAGAAAAGATAAATGCTCTCCTTGCGAAATGTAATTAATATGGCAGTGGAAGAAAAAAGATTAATTTTTAAGCATATCGATCAACCGGGTTACACGATTGATATCGACTGTTATTTACGCAATGGCGGTTACGAAATTGCTAAAAAAGCGTTAACCTTAAAACAAGCCGATATTATTAACGAAGTAAAAGCTTCAGGTTTGCGAGGTCGTGGGGGAGCGGGTTTTGGTTGCGGATTAAAATGGAGTTTTATTCCTCCTACCAACACAAAACCGGTTTATTTGATTTGTAATGCCGACGAATCCGAGCCTGGCACCTTTAAGGATCGTCAGATTATTTATAAAGATCCGCATCAACTTTTAGAGGGCATGCTGATTTCGTGTTATGCCAATCGCGTTTCGTTGGCTTATATTTATATTAGAGGCGAATTTCCTGATGGCGCAAAAATTTTAGAGCGCGCCATTGAAGAGGCGAAAAAGCACAATTTTTTAGGCAAAAATATTTTGGGCAGCGATTACTCGCTGGAAATTTATGTGCATCGCGGTGCAGGCGCTTATATTTGCGGCGAAGAAACGGGCCTCATTGAATCGTTGGAAGGAAAGCGTGCTTACCCGCGCATTAAACCACCCTATTTTCCTGCGGTGCTAGGACTCTATCAATGCCCAACCATCGTTAATAATGTCGAAACGCTTTGTCATGTAAAACATATCATGGCCATAGGCGGTGCAGAATATGCCAAACTCGGCACGCCGAATAACACTGGCACACGCATTCTTT
Source organism: Verrucomicrobiia bacterium (assembly GCA_019694135.1). Taxonomy (NCBI): domain Bacteria; kingdom Pseudomonadati; phylum Verrucomicrobiota; class Verrucomicrobiia; species Verrucomicrobiia bacterium. The sequence continues at coordinate 26,816 of JAIBCM010000005.1, forward strand.
GTGTCAGTGGAGATGTTAATAAACCAGGTTATTATGAATTTGAAGTCGGTAAAATTACCTTGGGCGAATTGATTTATGATGTCTGCGCTGGCATTCGAAATGGCAATCAACTCAAAGCAATCATTCCTGGCGGATCTTCAGCTAAAGTTTTGCGCGCGGATGAAACGTTTAAAATCAAACAAAAACAGGCGGATGGCTCGATGATAGAAAAATCTATCACCATCAACGACATTCCCATGGATTTTGATACCATGGCTGCGGCGGGTTCCATGGCGGGTTCTGGCGGTGTAATTGTGATGGATCACACACGCGACATGGTCGAGGCGCTAGCTAATATTAACGAATTTTACGCTCACGAATCCTGCGGCCAATGCACACCGTGTCGTGAGGGTTCGCTCTGGATGAAAAAAATCACCACGCGCATGACACATGGCGGTGCTCGGAAGGAAGATTTGGGCTTACTCAAAAATGTCGCTGACAACATTGCAGGCCGAACAATTTGCGCTTTCGGTGAAGCTTGTTCTTGGCCAACTCAAAGTTTCATTGCAAAATTTCCTGAAGAATTTGAAAACAAGACCAAAACTGAAACTTTATCAGAACCGATTCGAACTGCTGCTTGATTTATGATCGCCCCAACTGAAACTGCTAAAGAATTTGTTAACATCCAATTGGATGGCCAGTGGGTGCAAGTGCCCAAGGGCATGAATGTGATCGAAGTGGCGAAAGCGTTTGGGAAGTTGATTCCGCATTATTGTTATCATCCAAAATTGCAAGTGGTGGGAAATTGTCGAATGTGTTTGATCGAAATGGGCACGCCCAAGATGGGACCCGATCGCAAACCAATTCTTGGCGCGGATGGCAGACCGGAAATTGCTTGGATGCCACGGCCACAAATTGGTTGCGCGACCAATGCGACGGAAGGCATGGCGTTTCGCACAGACAGTCCTTTGATTCAAGAATGTCGCAAAGGTGTGATGGAGTTTTTATTAATTAATCATCCGCTTGATTGTCCGATTTGCGATCAAGCGGGAGAATGCCAGTTACAAGAATTTTCTGTGGAGTTTGGAGGCGAGAAAAGTCGATTTGTCGAAAATAAAGTTAAGAAACCGAAGCGCGTGGATTTAGGTGAACGCATTGTTTTAGATGATGAACGTTGTGTTTTATGTTCACGATGCATTCGTTTTACACGCGATGTGGTAGGTGATGATTGTTTGGGGTTTGTTTCACGAGGTAGCCATACCGTTCTCACAGCGCATCCTGACAAGCCGTTTAACAATAATTATTCGCTCAACACGGTTGATATTTGCCCTGTCGGCGCGCTAACGAGTAAAGATTTTCGCTTTAAAATGCGTGTGTGGTTTCTGAAAGAAACGCCTAGTATTTGCACCAGTTGTGGCACAGGTTGTAACACAGTCATTGGCTCACGGGAGGGGGTTGTTTATCGCCAAACACCTCGGGAGAATGAAGCGGTAAATCAATGTTGGATGTGCGATTATGGTCGATTAAATTTTCATTATTTGAATGATGAGAAACGTTTGACTCAACCACAAGTCCGCGTGAAACAGGATTTTTTTCCAACGGATTGGGATGATGTTTTATCGCAAGTTGCCTCCAGTTTAAAAAATGTTTCCCCCAATGAAATTGCGATTTTAGCTTCCGCACGCATGACGAATGAAGAGTTGTTTTTGGTAAAGCAATTACAAAAACAGTTGGGCGGCGATGCAGTTCTGTTGGATATTTTGCCACGGCCTCAAAAGACGGATCATCTTTTGGTGTGTGATGATGGCAATCCGAATTCTCAAGGCGCCCAATTATTTGGAGTTTCTCAAAAAGGGAAGAAGCTGGAAACTTTGCGCCAAGGAATCGCATCTGGTAAATATCGCTTGGTTCTGGCTCTTCATGAAGATTTAACGAAGCTTGGAGTTTCTTCGGAAAATCTGAGTAAAATCGAATCTTTAATCAGTTTAAGTCTTTTATCGAATGCCACAACCGAAGCATCCCATTTTATTTTGCCAGGCGCAGGATTTGCTGAAAAACGGGGTTCGATGATTAATGTGAAAGGTCGATTGCAAAGGTTAAATAAAGCCACTGCAACGCCAGTTGACGCCAAGGAAGATTGGGAAATTTTTAATTCGCTCATTGCTCGATTGGGTGGCAATTCATTTTCTTCGATTGAAGAGGTTTTTAAAGAAATCGCCGCGACTTGTCCTGCTTTAGCAAATTTGTCGTTAAGCAAAATCGGGGATCAAGGCATTGCTTTGAATTTCAATTCTTAAGAACGCCACACTTGTTGTCTTACACTGACTACTGACAAAAACTTTTGTCCAACGCCAATTTTTAAGTATACTTTTTAGTTCATGATAAGGAAATTAAAGCTGGACTTGCATGTCCATTCTTACTTCAGCGCCGATAGCGTGGCGGATCCTGAAGAGATTATCGCTGTTGCCAAAGGAAAAGGGTTAAATGGCATTGCCATCACAGATCATAATACAAGTGAATGCGTCGATTATCTCTTGCAAAAAGGCTTGATGCGAACAGATGGGCTTCCGGTAGATGATTTCTTAATTTTGCCCGGTCAGGAAATTACCACTTCAGAAGGACATCTCCTGGCACTTGGGGTAGCCTTGCCTAATAATCTTAAGGGCATCACACCTCAAGAGGCTATTAAGTTGATTCATTTTAATGGCGGTTTGGCAGTTCCTCCCCATCCTTACGATCTTTTTCGTGCCGGGATCCGAGAAAATGTTTTGGAAATATTGCATTTTGATGCTTTGGAAGTTTTTAACGCCGCTACCACTTTTAAGCGCTATAATCGTCGCGCCTTTGATTACGCAAAAAAAAGAGGGCTTCCCATGACTGCCGCTAGTGACGCACATCATCCTGAAGCTGTGGGCACAGCTTATAGTAGTTTTGAAACTAATGATTTTTCTGTTGCAGGCATTTTACAAGCGTTGAAACAAGGTGGCGAACTCAATCAAAATTATTTAACGCCCAAGGAAGCCTTCAAAAAAACTTGGAGCAATTGGTTTCGTTTGAAAAGAAAACCAAAACCCTTGGTCAGAGCTTAATCCGAACCCACTCGTTCATTCATTTTTCGGCAAATAATAATAAATTATTTGCATTTCTTGAAATCTATTTTCTATTACTAAGACAAACTTATGAAAAAATATTGCTATTTTCTTGTTTGTTTTCTCATTATTATTTCGTCCTTTGCATCCCCCCAATGGTATTGGTCTAAAACACTCAGCTGTTCGAATTGGACAATGGGACAAGCCGTATGTGTCGATAAATTAGGCAACGCCTATGTTGCAGGGAATTATACAGCCCCTATTACTTTTGGAAATTTTATTTTACCCTTAAATGGTCCTCAAGATTTCTTTATCGCAAAATATAACTCTCAAGGAAAATTATTGTCTCTTCAAAGAGGGTCTTTGGGCAAAGGCAGCGAAAAGGTAACTTCCATTGCCGTAGATGATATGGGTCACAATCTTTATGTCACAGGCTCTTTTGCCGGCCAGGGAAAATTTATTGATAAAGTTTTTAATGCAAACGGCAACAGCGATATTTTTATCGCGAAATATGATATCACCAGCAATTTGAAATCGATCTGGGTTCGGCAAATTGGTGATTCAACAATGAATAATAATACCGATCAATGGAGCCAACTTGGCATTGATGCTAAAGGCAATTGCTACATCACAGGAACCTATCGTAATGATATTTTATTTAATTCAAATCCCTTCATTTTATTAACAAGTTCAGGCGAAACAGACGTCTGGGTAGCAAAATTTAGTGGTGAGAATGGTGCTTGCCAATGGGCGCAACGAATTCAGGGCAATGCTAATGCCTTCGATCGTTCCCACGACATTTGTGTTTCGCCCCAGGGAAACAGTTACGTCGTAGCTCGTTGCACGGGCAACGCAATCGAAGTGGACAATTTAAAAATCAATACCCTTCAATCCCAAAGTCTTGCGATTGTTAAATATAATCCTCAAGGCATTCCTCAATGGACCATTCCGATCGGGGCGGGCGATGCAGGCTCTATAGAAAATTTTTTCGAAGCAAATATTGCTATCGATTCTTCCGAAGAAAATTTATATGTTTCTGGAACTTTCATCGATACATTGAACATAGGCAATAAAACCATCTCTATCCCATGCGAACTATTTTCTTGCTCGCAAAACACATTTCTCGCAAAATTTTCTCCTCAAAATGGAAACTTCGAATGGGTCCGCACAGCTCAACCTAACGATGGTATAGCCAGAAACGATGGACTCGCGGTTGATGACATAGGCAATGGTGTTCTAGGAGGATGGTTTTTAACCTTTAGCAACAATCCTAAAACGCTTGTTTTCGAAAATACGATCTCCGAACAAAATAAGGATATTGATATTACCCCATTCATTGAACGCATTTTTATTGCGAAATATAGCTCCACGGGATCCCTGTTATGGGTCAACGCCACAAGCGGAGGCACACCCGATGCCTTAGCTCAAGTTACAGGCAGCTTCTTAAGAGACATCGCAGTCAATCCTCAAGGCAACGTTTTTTCTACAGGCGAATTTACTAACACCGACATTCAATTTGGCAATTTACCCCCCCTTCCTCTTTCTGAACCTCAAAGCAGTCAGCAAATTAGTTATTGGATAGGCCAATTATCCGACTCTATTATTTTCGAATCTTTCCCTTAAATCAAAACCCACTCATTCTTCTTACTCCAAAAAGCGTTTCTTTTCGCTATTTTTTATTTCCCTCTCACAAAAGGAAGTTTTACCAAACCAAACATAACGATTTTTAACTATTATATCGTAAATCTTATCACGCCACAGATGAGGAATCACTCTTATTAACCAAGCCATCGTTTTCCAAAAACCTCCTAAAATAAAAAAGGCTTTAACAACGGCGTCGGATTTTCGAAAAATTTTTTCTTCGGGCGCATTATAATTTTCAACCCAAACCATAGAACTTAATTCTTCGCCCCAATCACTCCTATGCCTTTCTCTAACTTTTCGAGCCGTTTCCCCATGCAGCGGCGCAAAATAAAACTGCTGGCGCTTATCTCGTGAAATAAAAAAATGCACACCACGATCACACAATCCACACTCCCCATCAAAAAGTAAAAGAAAGGAAGGCAAAGTTGCTTTCATATCTAAAAGAATATGGCTGGGGCCGGGATTGAACCGGCGACACGCGGATTTTCAGTCCGCTGCTCTACCAACTGAGCTACCCAGCCTTGAAATGGTGAAAATCAAACTAAAAAAGTGTTAGCCATGGAGCAAGCTAATTATAGTCAAAATCTTAAACAACCCAAAACTTCACCAGCCAAATAGAGCGAACCAGTAATTAAAACAGGCTCACCTTGAAATCTTAACCAAGCCTGCTGGAAATTAGAAAAGATGGCCGTGTCACAATCTTTAACAGCAAAACAAGAAGCCGCGATAACAGGCTTCAAAGCACGAGAACTCATGGGAGCAACTAACGCCACTTTTTTAATAATGGGCAATAATTGATTAACCATGGCATCAATATTTTTATCAGCTAATACTCCAAAAATAAGATTAATCTTCGCCTCACCAAACAAAGAACGATATTGTTGAACCAAACCTTCAATCCCTGCTTCGTTGTGAGCTCCATCTAAAATAGCTAAAGGATCTTTCTGTAAAAACTGAAAGCGAGCAGGCCAAGTGACTGTTTTTAACCCATTCACCACAGCTTCCTCAGAAATATTAACCCCTGACTCGCGCAATTGGCACACCATTTCCAAAACCACAGCCGCATTTTGTCGCTGATGAGACCCCAACAAACTCAGAGAGTAAGATGTGCTTCGATAAGAAAATTGCTGCCCCTCACACGTTTCACTTTCTAAAAAAATATTTTTCTGATTAACAAAAAAACAAAGAGCCTCTTGTTCCTCAGCACGCTGTTGAATGACTTGCTTAACCTCTTCGACCTGTGGCGCACAAATCACCGGAACTTTCTTTTTAATAATACCAGCTTTTTCTGTAGCGATTTGACTTAATGTTGTGCCCAACCATTGGGTGTGATCAAAAGAAATCGCAGTTAAAATGGAAAATTTAGGTTGCACAATATTGGTAGAATCCAATCTACCACCCAAGCCTGTTTCCCAAATTACCCAATCTACCTGAGCCTCCCGAAAAGCCAACAACGCTAAAGCCGTCGTAATCTCAAAAAAAGTTGGAGTATGCAAAGAGGCATTCGCCTCAACCTCAAAAAGAGCGGGCTGCAACGCTTCATAAAGTTCCATTATTTTTTCTTCTGATAAAGGAACTCGATTAATTTGAATTCTCTCTCCAAAAGAAATCAAATGCGGTGAAGTAAAAAGACCCACTTTATAGCCCGCCTTTTGTAAAATCGCTGCCAACATCGCTGCCGTAGAGCCCTTGCCATTCGTGCCAGCAATATGAATGAAATTTAAATCTTTCTCTGGGTTGCCTATTTCACGGGCTAGGGCATGCATGGTTTCCAAACCCAATTTCACTCCCAATTGTTTTCGGGCAAAAAGCTCTTTCAAGAGTGAGGCTGACATGAATGAAAAGAAAAAAGTAAAGTTAAGCGCGAGCCGAAAAATAACGCAAAAATTTCGCTAACATATTACGCATCTGTTTTCGAGACACAATTTTATCAATCAACCCGTGCGCTAAAAGAAATTCAGCCGTTTGAAACCCCTTCGGCAAATCTTGTCTCGTTGTTTCCTTAATCACACGTGGCCCGGCAAAACCAATCATCGCGCCCGGTTCTGAAATAATCAAATCTCCCAACGTAGCATAGCTCGCCGTCACCCCACCTGTAGTTGGATTCAACAAAACGGAAATATACGGTAATTGAGCCTGCGACAACTTCAACAAAGCTCCACTCACCTTTGCCATCTGCATCAGACTAAAACAACCTTCATGCATTCGCGCTCCACCTGAACATGAAAAAATAATAACCGGCGCCTCCTTTTCCAATCCTCGCTCCACAGCGCGCGTCAATTTTTCACCTGCCACCACACCCATGCTTCCTCCCAAAAAAGAAAAATCCATCACCGCCACCGAAACCTCCTGATTCTCCAACATCCCAACTCCCGCAATCACCGAATCCGAACGCTTCCCCTTTTTAAGTTCCGCAGCCAACCGCTCAGAATAATTGGGAAACTCCAATGCATTCGCAGCACGCAAATTACTATCGCACTCTTCAAACGTTCCCGGATCCAACAAACTTTCCAAACGCAAATAAGGATCCATCGCAAAATGATAATCACACTTCGGACAAACAAAAAAATTCTCTTCCAACTGCTGATTAAAAATCATTTCTCCGCACGAAGAACATTTCGTGCAAAGCCCCTCTGGGATCTCTTTCTTCTTCGCAACTGTTACCAATGGCGTTTGATACGTGGGTTTTTTAAAAATAGTGGAAGTTTTCATCCGCGTGCTATTGTTAATACATCTACCTTTCTTGCGCCATGCTCTTTTAGCACTCGCGCACATTCATTGACCGTGCTACCGGTTGTAAACACGTCATCAATCATCAGATAATCATTATCGCGAACTTCATAGCCTTTTGCCAAGCGAAAAGCATTATGCACGTTTTTTTGACGTTCACGTCGATCCAAATGCGTCTGCGTTTCCGTCTCTCGAATTCTTCGCAAACAATTCCAAACAGGCAATTTAACACTTTTAGCAAGTTCTTGAGCCAAAATTTCAGCCTGATTAAATCCTCGCCACCGTTTACGCCGGCCAAACAAAGGCACCGGCACCAAAGCTTGATAGTGAGAATCTTTAAAAAACCGAAAAAAACCTTCCTCCAACCATTCCATCAAAGCAACTCTTAACCAAAACCGACTTTCATACTTAAAATGATGAATGACCTCACGAACCGAGCCACGACTTAAATAAAAAGCGCGTGCCCGATCAAAATAACAAACCATCGACGCACAATTCGAACACGCCCAACCACTTATTTCGGCACAAGCAAACGGCTGACCACAACAATCGCAAAAAGGCGCCTGCAAAACATAGCAGCCCTCTCGCACTTGCGGCCTAGGAAAAAACAGGTCAACAATCGGCTCCCAAAGTATTTCGAGTTTTTTTGCCATATAACAATAAACCCAGAAACAAAATAACTAACAAAACCAAACAATCCACACCATCTAATAAATTTTTAGGAAGCCACCCCTTCCAAGGACCCTTTATATAATTTACCAAATCCGGCGCACTTTTGATTGATAACACCCAACCCGCATGCAACCCAACCCCCCACCAAATCGAACGAAACAACACAACCCCCATCGCCAAAATAATTCCAATCACAAAAAGAATCATCCAACGCAACCCATTTCGAGAATCGGAAAAAAAATAACCTGGCACACTCAACACATAATCCCAACCCGAATGCCAGCTCACCTGATAACCCTCACCAAATCCCTGCGCCGACAGAAAATGCAAAGAAGCAAAAACCAAAGCGCTAATAACTACTGCTTTTTTAAGCGATAATCGCAAGCGCAACTCCTTTAAAAAAACGCCTCGAAACAAAGGCTCCTCTAAAAAAGCCACCATCACCGCTGAAAAGAAAAACCCCAAAAACCGACTCCATTTCAAATCAAAATCCCATTCTCGAATTCCAAAAGCCATCTGCCATCCCAACAAAACCCCCACACATCCCAGACCCAACAAAAATCCGAAAAACAATTTCCGAGCCCCACTCTGAAAACCAAAATCCTCCCCACGCCGATAACCTTTTTTAATCAAAAGAGGAACCAAAATAAAAAGCGTTGAAATTAAAAAAATCCGATTAAAAACTCGTCGAAACGAAACCTCCTCCAACCATTGTGGACCTTCCCATATAGCATTAACTCCTTGCACCCCTTGATAAATCCAAGGTGACAAAACAATTGCCAGCACTGGAGCTAACCCCAACCACCACCACGAACAAACACGTTGCGACATGCACCTACTATGACACGAAATTCATCGCCATTTGGCAAACTGTTTTTTTAAAAGCAAGATCGGAATAGAGATCCCCGGGTCAAACCCGAGGATGACATCGATCGGAATGAATTTCTTAATCCGTCTCCTCCTTTCATGGTATCTGCGAGTTTGCGATAAATGTCAAAGCTCTCATAGTTTAAGATGTTGATTGCACCCATTGTCATCCTCGGGTTTGACCCGGGGATCCAATCTTTTTGAATTCTTATTTTCGTTAACAATATACCCTGTTGCCAGTTTTTAGTCGCTCGCAAGCTATTTTTCGTATGCTAAAAAACTTTTTCTCATTGCAGGTCGTCTCAACTAATCTTAAAATTAGAAAGTGCGTTACTTCCATCGACTCGCTTGTTTCATTGGCTTATGGCTTAGCCTAGGAATCAGCACGCTTATGGCAGCCGACCCAGGCGATCTTTATCTTCAATTCTATTTCCAATTGCAAGAAGCTCAGAAATCCGAAAAAAGTGGCGACGCCTCCAACGCCCTGCGTCTTTACCAACTTTCTTACAGCCTACTCAATCGCATTAAAGAAGATTACCCTGACTGGCGGCCAGACTTAATCAATTATCGTGGCCGATTTTGTCGCGAACGAATCAATGCTCTGCGTGGAAAATCTAACGCCCTTACCCCTAGTTTGGTGCCCTCCAACGGTTCCTCAGAAGAAGTCAGAAACTTAAGAGAAACCCTCATGAGCCAGGAAAATCAACTTGCGGAAACACGTAAAACTCTTGAGCAAACACGTATTTCTCTAGCCGATTTACAAAAAGAGCTTAATGAAAGCCGAACTAACCAAGCCACTTTACAAAAACAGCTTCAAGACAATCAAGCCGAACGAGAAACCCTACAAAGCCAACTCGCCACGGCTCAAAAAGATTTCCAGGAACTTTCCTCACAAACCACCGATTCGCGCGTGGAAAAATTAACCACTCAACTCGAAGAAGCGAAAAAAGAAAATCAACAGAATCAAGAAGAACAAGCCAAACTTTTGGAAAAAATTTCTCTAACTGAAAAAGAAATCGCCGCGCTTAAAACAGGCTCTCAAGTTAGCAAGGAAGCGGATCAAAACGATCTCACCGCCCTAAAAGAAACTCTAAACGAAAAAGAAAAACAACTCGCCGAACTTCAAGAACAACTCGAAGCTACGAAAAAAAATCTAGAAACATCACAACAAGAAATCGCCGCGTTGCGTGCGGGAGAAATGGATCAACGCGTCACCCAACTCTTGGAAGAAAATGCGCAACTCAATGAAAAACTAAAAATTGCTGCTGCTCAGCTGACGCCCGACACCAACACCCTTTCCAATCCCGACATTGAAACGTTAAAAAACCAACTCGAAAGCATAAAACAACAATTAATCAGCGCCGAAACACAAAATGCTGAATACGAAAAAACAGTTTCTTCCTTGCGCGAACAGCTCAACGCTCAAAAAGAAAAATTCTTATCTATGGAGCTCACCCTCCAACAAACTAGCAGCAATAGCACCTTATCCGCTCAAGCCAATTCGCTCCAACAAGAAAATGAAGTCTTACGCAACATTATCGATCGCCAAATGAAAGAAGAAGCTCGTCGTGAAGCTGCTAAAAAAATCGCTCTCGAAGAATTAAAACAACTCAAAGTGCAATCCCAAGTTCTCACTAAACAAATAGAAATTTTGGCCTCTCCCACCCTGATGCTTTCAGAAAATGAACTCGCTCTACTTCAACAACCTGCCCCCACACCTATTGCTAGCCATCAATCGACTGATCTCGATGACGAAATTCATCCCACACTGCTTCCTCCTCGCACCATGGAAGCCACTGCTAAAGAAGCCAAAGCCTTTTTCAACACTAAAAACTACGAAAAAGCGGAAGAAAAATTTCAAGAAATTCTCGATCGCTATCCCGACAACGTTTACGCGCTTTCCAATCTTGGCGTCGTTTATTTTCAACAAGCAAAATATAAAGAAGCAGAAGCCACTTTAAGCAAAGCCGTGAAATATGAACCCAATGACGGTTTTTCTCACTCCATTCTTGGCATCGTTTATTACATGACTCAACGTTATGATGATGCCATCAACACCTTAACACGCGCCGTCACCTTGGATCCGAAAGATCCTCAAACTCGCAACTATCTAGGCATCGCTTGCTCCCAAAAAGGCTGGCTATCCGTTGCGGAACAAGAAATTCGCAAGGCGCTAGAGATTAATCCCAATTATGGCGAAGCCCATTTTAACCTTGCCGTCATTTACGCTTCGCAAAAACCGCCTGCTAAAGAAATCGCTAATCAACATTACCAACAAGCCATGAACTTAGGCGTCAAAGCCGATAAAAATCTGGAAAAAATGTTGCAATAATTAGGCGCTCCTTGATTTAAATGAACTCGCCAACCTCAATCCAAGACACCCTTTGGATGCGTCGTGCCATTACCTTAGCCCAAAAAGGCATAGGTCTCACCAGCCCGAACCCTTGTGTGGGCGCTATTTTAGTTAAAAACAATCGAGAAATTGGGAAAGGCTTCCACCAACAAGCAGGAAAAGATCACGCTGAAATCGTAGCGATTGCCAATGCTCGAAAACGAAACAAAAGCGTTCGACATAGCACGCTCTATGTCACCTTGGAACCTTGCTCAACCCACGGCAAAACTCCACCTTGTGTCGATGCCATTATTCAAAGTGGCATCGCTCGAGTCGTGATCGGCGCCACCGATCCTAATCCGCTTCATGCCGGTCGCGCCTTTCGAAAACTTCGAGCACATGGCATTTCAGTTACTTGTGGCATTTTAACTGAAGAATGCGAAGAATTGAATCGCGCCTTCAATCATTGGATCACCACTGGACAACCCTGGGTCATCGCTAAAATTGCAATGAGTTTAGATGGTAGAATTGCTCCACATCCCAAACACAACTCTCGTCGCATTACTTCCCCAGAAGCCATTCGCCGCTCTCATTTTTATCGTCTCAGAGCCGATGCTATTGTGATCGGCGCTGAAACCGTGCGCACCGACAATCCCCGACTCACCGTGCGCTTGGGAAAGCTTTCACACAAAAAAAAACAACCCTGGCGCGTGATCATTACCCGCACGGGTCGCATTCCAACTCAAGCCCATCTTCTTACTGACCGCTATCGCAATCGCACGCTTATTTTTGCGAATCAGCCTTTGCAACATAGCCTCAAACAACTTGGAAAAAACGGAGTCACATGCATTTTGCTCGAAGGCGGAGGACAACTTCTCGCGAGCGCTTTCGAAGCCAATCTGGTTCATGAAATCGCTTTTTTTATCGCACCCAAACTAATAGGCGGCAGAACACTAGCTTTCTTCACACATCAATATTTCGGGAAAAAAGGCCTCGCATTAAAAAATTTTTCCTTCGAAAAAACTGGATCTGATCTATTATTGAAAGGTTATGTTCACCGGACTCGTTGAAGAAGTTGGCCAAGTTATCGCCTTTAAAAAAGAAGCTGCGCAAATTCATTTTGTGATTCAAGCCCCCAAAATTGCTCCTTTACTTCATATCGGTGACAGTATTGCTGTTAACGGTTGTTGTTTGACCGCAATAAAAATTCAAGATCATCAACAAATCATTTTTGATTTACTAAACGAAACCTTAGTTCGCACCAATTTTTCGCAATTAGAAACAGGTCACCGCGTTAATCTAGAAACTGCAGTTAAACCTACCACTCATCTCGGAGGACACTTTGTCAGCGGCCATGTGGACACAACGGCTTACATTCTAGCGCTAGAAAAACAGGCCACCGAATGGAGTCTGGAAATTGCGATTCCTCAAAATTACGAACGCTACACGGCTAACCAAGGTTGCATCGCCATAGACGGCATCAGCCTCACCATCGCCGAAACATTGCCAGGAAAAATTCGATTAGGCATTGTGCCTCACACCTGGAATCACACGAATTTAGCTTATCGAAAAATAAAAGATCAGGTAAATTTGGAATTTGATCTTTTAGCAAAATATACGGAAAAAATATTAACCTCACACACTGCATGCTCGAAACCCTAAACCATCTTCTTCTCCTACAACAACACGACAAAAAAATTCGTGCGTTGCAACGTCAAAAACAAAATTTACCTTTGGAACAAACTCGCCTCCAACAACAACTCACCCATCAACAACAAAGCCTGCAATCTCAAAAATTAGAAGCGCAAAAAATCGAATCAAATCGAAAAAAACTCGACCTCGATGCGCAAACTCAACAGCAACATATTTTCAAATTACGCAGCCAACTGCAACAAACCCGAAAAAATGAGGAATACAGCGCTCTGTTGCACGAAATCGAGCAAGCCGAAAAATCCATTGTTACTTTAGAGGACGAAGAACTCGTTCTGATGGAACAATACGAACAAGCTATGGCGCATTGGAATGAAGAAGCGAAAAAAAATAGCTCCAAAGAAAAGGTTTTTCAGGAACAAATGAGTCAAATGAAAGTTCAGTTGGAAAGCGTGGAAAAAGAGCTAAATCAATTGCTCGCCGAAAGAAGCGCTTATCTTAAAAATATTCCTGAAGATATTTTGAATCGTTATGAACGATTACTCCAAAGCAAGGACGACGCCATTGTGCCTATAGAACATCGAACCGTTTGCGGTGGGTGTCATTTAACTCTCATGAGCCAAACATTGCTCGACTGCAAAACGCAAAACAAAATGGTAAGTTGCGAAAACTGTGGTCGTTTTCTTTATTGGCCTAACTAAAATAACGCAAAACTTTCTGTCGACCCAAAGTTGCTAGAGAATTCTTACACCTTTGGCGCTTCGTAAGTCATGCCGAATGCTTCGGCAACCGGTTTACAGGTCACTTTGCCATCTTGCACATTAATGCCACCCACTAACTGAGGCTGGCGCTGACAGGCTTTGGCCAATCCATTATCGGCTAAATTTTCGATGTAAGGATAAGTGGCATTGGTCAAAGCTTGAGTCGCCGTGCGCGCATAAGCGCCCGGCATGTTGGCGACGCAGTAATGCACTACGCCTTCTTCCATATAAACTGGTTCTTCGTGTGTTGTCGGTCGCGAAGTTTCAACGCAACCCCCTTGATCAATCGCAATATCCACCAGCACAGTGCCCGGTTTCATAAGTTTCAACATATTACGAGTAATCAACTTGGGCGCGCGCGCGCCCGGCACCAAAACTGCACCCACTAACAAATCTACCGTAGGCAATAATTCCTCCACATGCGCTTCACTCGAATAAAGCGTGTGAGCCGTGTGAAGTGTGATATCTAAAAAACGCATGCGTTCGGCGTCTACTTCCAAAATTGTAACATCCGCACCCAATCCGGTTGCCATACGCGCTGCGTTAATCCCCGAGCTGCCACCACCAATCACCACGACTTTGCCCGGTAATACACCCGGGACACCACCAAGCAAAACACCTTTTCCACTCTGATGCTTGGCCAAAAAATAACCTCCCACAATAATCGACATGCGTCCGGCAATTTCGCTCATCGGTTCCAACAAAGGCAAACGACGATTTACTTCAATCGTTTCATAAGCTACTGCCGTGCATCCCGATTTTATTAACGCTTCGGTCAACGGTCGCGCAGCCGCTAAATGTAAATACGTAAAAAGCAACTGACCTTTTCTTAGCAAGTTATATTCGGAAATGAGCGGTTCTTTCACCTTAACAATCATCTCTGCCTTTTCAAAAACAGTGGCATGCTCCTCGATGATTTGGGCGCCAGCTCGCACGTATTCTTCATCCGGATAGCCTGAGCCAGCGCCGGCATTGCGCTCAACCAAAACTTGATGACCGCGTTTAATGAGTTGATAGGCCGCTGAGGGAAGTAATGCGACTCGATTTTCTTGTGCTTTAATTTCTTTAGGGACACCGATAATCATAAGTGTCAGCAGATTGACGAGAATTTTTAGAACGTAAAGGCAAATTAATCAGAAGTCACCAACCCTAAGCCAACTTCGCTAAAACTTCATCAGCAATTTCACTATTGGCGTAAACAGCTTGTACATCGTCATGATCTTCCAATGCTTCGACCAATAGTAAAACTTGTTGGGCAACTTGTTCATCGCTCACCGTCATCGGATTGGTAGAAAGATAAGTGAATTGACTTTTTTCCACAGGCAAATTGGCTTTTCTCAACTCGGCTTCCACCGCATACAATTTTTCCGGCAATGTTGTCACTTCGAAATTTTCATCGCCCAGTTGCACATCCTCAGCGCCCGCCTCCAGCGCGGCATTCATGATCTGTTCTTCGGTTGTAGATTTTTGGGGAATTAGGATCAGGCCTTTACGCTGAAACATCCAAGCCACACTTCCTGGAGCGCTCATGTTTCCCGCATTTTTTGTGAAAAGGCTGCGAATTTCGGCAGCGGTTCGATTTTTATTATCCGTAGTCGCTTCCACAAGCAAAGCAACGCCGCTAGGACCATAACCTTCATAGGTCATTTCCTCATAACTTTCCCCACCTAACTCACCTGAGCCTTTTTTAATCGCGCGATTAATGGTGTCATTGGTCATCGACTCAGCTTTGGCATTGGCAATTGCTTGTCGCAATCGCGGATTAAAACCCGGATCGGCCCCGCCCAATTTGGTTGCCATCGAAATTTCTCGCGCTAATCGGCCAAATAGTTTTCCTTTCTTCGCGTCCGATGCGCCTTTCGCTCGCTTGATTTTTGCCCAATGTGAATGTCCTGCCATGACACTAGTGTAATCGAAAATAGGAACATCCGTCAACTGACAGACTCAATTGGCTTATTTTAAAAATATCTTAGGATCGAGCTAATGAACTCTGCGAATCTACATTCCCCAACCTGAATTATTTATAATAGAATTCTCTACTTTTCTAAAACCGCTTTGTGTTTCTTTTCCCAATTGATCAAAAGCTCGATCCAGTTTTACAGCGCCTGCCTCCACAGCGTTTTCTAAGTTGGCTCGCGAATCAACGGATTGACCAACAACAGTTGCTCCCAAATCAACAGCGCCAAAAACCAAAGTATCAACCTTATCGGCTACTTCAGCCCCACCATTAATAATAGGCCTAAAATAAGGGTGCAAAGGATGTTCAGGAAGACGACCTTGCACAGGATCACTACCTGTAATCCCAGATGCCACTATAAAGCCACCCCCAACTATCACATCTTTACCCACCTCAGCTTCAAAAGCTACCGCTGCATTCTCAAATTCTGCCATAAGTGAAGCCAATTCTTCACTGGCATTAGTAAATTGGCCAAGCACTTGAGCAATAGCCTCTTTGCTGACACCCTCTCCTGTTCTTGCGGCAAACTCCATTGCCCTTATGTAGGCAGCAGCAGTAGCATCATTGATCTTTTGGGCAATAGTAACTAGCTTTTTCGCTGAAGCCGCACAAGAGCTTCCCTCTGAAGCGGCAACAATGGCTTGAGTAGCTCTAAGTAGATTAGCCGCATTATTATTTGCAAGACCAGCTCTTGTTACAATAGAAGAAAATGTTACTGCAGATCTACTCCCACTATTAATAAGGCCATTAGTCAGACTCATTTCTTCATAAATGCCTCTAATAGCTACATTCACGTCAGCTATTGCCGCTAAACGCACTCCTCTTGCAGCTTCTGCCACTTCAGCAACACGCGCCAATTTTGCCGCCTCAGCTGCGGTATCAACTTCAGGAGCTATTCCAAACAAACGACCCAAAAGTCGCATAACTTTACCTTTAGCCATATTGGATCCTTCTGTTGAAGTTTAAATTTATATTTTCCCTATAACTAGGTTAACTAGTTTTAACTCATTAATAAGAGTGCTGTCAAATTTTATATCGAATCGTCTATCCTATTCAAACCAACAGTAATTTGAGGCTAATATTTTATCGCCAGTTCCCATATTCGAGCTGTTTAGGGAGAAATTTTGGGCACAGGATCGGAAGCTACCGGCGAATTCGGAGTCGCGACATTCGGTGTTTGTTTCGCAGCATCTTGTTGAGCCTCTAGAACCTTCCATGCCGCTTCCACATTGGCTCGCATCCTGGCAATTTCGGCTCGTGTCGAAGCTTGAGGAATCGGATCATCACATTTCGGTTGATTGGGCATGTTAGCATACTGAACACCTACCACTCCCAATTCTGTCATCGCTCCAGCTCCTGACCAATCCAAAACATCCGGCGATAAACCCATCATTCCTGTATCGGGCCCTTCTTTTAAACTAGCCCACACCTTTTGTCCAAAGGAAGGTTCTTTTCGTCTCGCTTTTTTCTCAACTTCACAATCTACTTTGAGACGAAATTCCAGGTCATCTATTAAATCCTCAGCAGCTTGAACTTCCTCTGGTTTCAAAGCCACAAGTGTTGCTCCTGTTCCACCCACGATTGCTACAATGCGAGCTGCTTGTTGCTCAAATAGCGCGTTAGCTATTTCTAACGCGGCTACAGCATGTTCCGTAGCGCGGATTATGTCATCGCAATCTTTAACCGCTTGCTCTAATAATTTCGGAAGATCATCAATTTTTTTATTTTTAATGGCTTGCATGACTCCCTCATACGAATCCACCCCACGCATTGCACCGTTTTGATATTTATGAATCACATCGGCAACAGCTTCAAAAGTGGCAAGCTCTTTCTTTATAATTTCATAAACTTCGTCAGGTATCCCAGATATTTTAGAAACCTTATCCAAAAATAACGAAAATTCACCATGTCCAGCTTGCATGGCTTCTAAAAGAGCTCCAAATGCCTCTCCTCCTTCCAAAATACCAGATTCTGCATTTGTCGAAAATTGCACTAATTTATCAAAATTTTGGCTCTGCAACCTCAAATTTGCAGGATCTCTAGAAAGTAGTCTGGCAGCATCTAACGTTTCTTGTCCCTTCTTAAATGTTTCAAGTGCAGCTCTGGCATCGCGCGCGAAATCCTTAGCTATAAGCACGCGGCCTGCCGCGCGTTCTGCAATAACTCGAGCTAACAATCTAGCTGCTGGCGTCATAAATTCACATTCCTTTTCTACTGCTTACTATTGTCTCAAACTTCCTAACAATAAATGAAAGGCAATTAAACACCGATGTTTCCCTGTGTCAAATGCTACTTGGCTTTCGGCTCTTCAGCTATTCAGTTGAACTTGTCATTTATTACTTGTCACTAATCTCACCATTGACACCTTCCCTTGCTTCTCTATAATCACCCCCAATTATGGCAGTACCTCTCTCACAAATGTGGGCGGTAAGTTCTTATGTGATCAAGCAAAAGCTTAAGCGCAATAAGCATTACCCCCTGGTTCTAATGTTAGAACCGCTTTTTCGCTGCAACCTGTCCTGTGCCGGTTGCGGAAAGATTCAATATCCCGATCACATTCTCAACAAACGTCTCACGCCCGAACAATGCTGGGCAGCCGCTGAAGAATGCGGAGCACCAATGGTTTCCATCCCGGGCGGTGAACCGCTCATTCATCCAGAAATCGATAAAATCGTCGAAGGCCTTATCGAACGCAAAAAATATATCTATCTTTGCACTAATGCGCTGCTTTTGAAGCGTAAACTTGACCTTTTCAAGCCCAGCAAATATCTCACCTTCAGCGTTCACATGGACGGTCTCAAGGAAGAACATGACATGGCCGTCTGTCGCGATGGCACTTATGAAACAGCCTATGAAGCCATGAAAGAAGCGCTCAAACGCGGGTTTCGTGTTACCACCAACACCACCTTATTTGATGGGGCCAATCCCGAACATGTGCAAAAATTCTTCGATGAAATGATGAAGCTGAATGTCGAAGGCATGATGCTTTCTCCCGGTTACAGCTACCAAAAAGCGCCCGATCAAGAACATTTCTTGCATCGTGACAAAACCAAAAAACTTTTTAGCGAAATTTTCAAGGGTCGTAAACGCTCCTGGCGTTTTAATCTATCACCTAATTTCATTGAATTTTTACAGGGCAAAATCGACTACGATTGCACACCTTGGGGCAACCCAACCTACAACATTTTCGGTTGGCAACGACCTTGCTATCTCTTGCAGGAAGGTTACGTAAAAACCTTTAAAGAACTCATCGAAAAGACCGATTGGAGCCAATATGGTCAACACAGTGGCAACGCAAAATGTCGCGATTGTATGGTGCATTGCGGTTACGAAGCCACTTCAGTCAATGACACCTTTGGATCACTTTCCGGTTTCATTCGCACGGTGAAATCAACCATCGCTTATAGCTAGCGCTTTTCATCCATTTTCTTTTATTGAGTTTATGCCACAAGACATTAAAACCCATGGCCATCGCGAAGCATCCCTTCAAGGCAGAAATTTTCAACCCGCCTCTCCTCAAGAAACTGCAGAGGCTATCGATCAAGCCTTTGATTATCGTGGCGATGTCACTTTGACCTTGAAAGACAATCAGGTAATAGAAGGTTATCTTTTCAATCGAGACGCTAATCAACAGCAGGTTGAGATTTTTGTAAAAGGCAACGCTTCACCACTTGTTTTGAATTACTTCCAAATCGCAGGCATCGCTTTTACAGGTGAAGACACCGCGAATGGAAAATCCTGGGAAGCCTGGATGGCCAAAAAAGCCTCGGAACGCACTACGGAAGCCGAACAAGCGCGTCAAGCGGCCATCGCACGGGGTGAACTTTAGGAAAAGCTGTAAAGCTATTAGCTAATGGCTAATCGCTACTTTGCGAAGTACCATTATAACTTCTAGTCCACTTTTCCCAATAAACTCAATCTCGATAGGAAAATCGTAATCCTGCTTCATTCGCAAAAACATTTCTAAAATTTCGCGCTGGGTCCAAACGTGAAAATGAATATTAACCTTTTTTTCGATATATTTTCCAATACGACGCTGTAATTTTTCGGGATCTTTAACTTGTTCGATCACTCGCAACCATTCTTCATAATGTTCACGATCCGAAACCTCTGGCCCCACTTCATAATCCCGTTTCAAATGTTCAAAGGGCGTAATTTTTCGATCTTTATCAAACGTGAAACGTTTATCGGGAATCGCTAAATATAAAACGCCTTCCAGCTTTAAAACACGCAACATGTGAAAAATGGCGCCAATCGGATTGCGACAATGTTCGATCATATGGTTCGCAATCACAAAATCGCAACTTTCATCCGCTACTTTCGCCAAACGCTCGCCATCATCCACCAAATCCACAGTCACCTTAGGTTTGTCAGCCACATCGGAATAAAATTTATGCACTTCCTCCGTGCTAAGCCGATCGACATAACGCACTTTGGCATTGTGATAAACTTTTAAGGGCTGATGAAGTCCGCCAATCTCAATGCCTTCTCCTTGAATGTAATGATAAGAAGCAAAATATCGCTTTTTTTTGACGATCTCCCTCCAAGCCTCTTCCTTCGATTCTTTTTTCTGATGAGTTTTAGAGTTTTTGCCGAAAAACAATCGCTTGATGTTTCGTAGCACGAAACAAGATTAACTTTGGATGGAAAATTTAGTCAACCCCCAAACTTTTTATTTCCAAAAAAGCTAAGGAGTTGGAGAACTAGGCTGAGGCCCTGGTGAGGTCACAAGAGCTGAAGATCCATTAGCAGCCGCTTTCCAGATTCCTTCCATGTTTCCACGATTTAACCCCGCATCAATTTCTGCGTTATCCATCGCCTGATTTTCTGCGTCACTTAAAACGGTTGCTGCACGTGATTGAGTGGTAGACATAACGCTATCCCTATTATCGCTAATCGCATTAATAACTGCCGCACTACCCGTAATACCCGCAGCAATTGAGTAACCTGCTGCGGAAATCGCCTTTTCCCTAGCAATGTTTCCCATTCGTAGCGTTCCCACAGCCAAATTAGAAGGCTCCCCTCCGCGGGCTGCTACTTCCAACATTTTCGTTCGAGTTGCCGCACCTAAGCGAAATGCATGCCAAGCTCCTCGAACTCCCACCGCTCCTCGAATTGCTGTTGCAACCGCCGTAACCCCCGCAACAACTGTTAAGGGAGAAATCATAACCATTTCTTTTCTTTGATGCTTAGGAACAGACATAAGTTTAAGTAAATATCATTTTCAAAAATTTAAAATAATAATATTAAAGATTAAAAATTATTATTAATTATCACATTGTCAAAATTTAACTTTCTAGAATAGGCACCTGCGACCAAGGCCTGCATTGCTCTAAACGTCTTTCCCCGGCGGCCAGCTCCCATACCGAAGGTTCTTCTGGCCTAACTTCTCCTGATCGGATTCTTTCTTGCGCTTTTTTCGCGACGTCACTCGTCTCTTTTATCAAAGAAGCCTTAGGACACCAAAATTTATCAGCTGTCGCCACCTCAGGCGCAAGCGGTTTCACTACCTCAGCGGCATCCGCCTCTCTACTAGCTAGAAAAACTGTTGCACCGACCCCTGGAACGCCCGCTAATTTCGCAATTTTTTCAACATCGCTAATCGCAGCATCTACAAAACCGTGATATTCATTAGAAAGTTTCAAAGCATAAGCTTGAATTTTCTCAGCCATTTTTTCGGCAAGCTCAACAGCTTCAGGACTCGCTCCAGTGCTTTTAAGATTATTCACGTGAGTACGAGCCAATATTGCCAATTCTTCCACCCCTTCAATAGCATTTCGATAATTAGCCGATAAGGCTTGTGCTTCGGTTATAGCCGCTCGAACCCCAGCCATGGAATAACTTCCATTAATAAATTGATCACTAAGGCTTCTGGTAATTGCCCTGATATGTAAAAAAGCTTTATCCGCCTCTTGAGTCAATTTTGCTAAACCTCGAGCCAACATTTTAACATGAACAACAACCGCCATACAGCTTCAACATCCTTAAAATTAATTTTAATGATAAAACTGATTTTAAAATCAATTTAAAGGCAATGAACCACACAATTGAGATTTGTCAAATTTGAGAATGAATATTATTTCAAAACCCGTCCTAGCTTTAAATAATGATCTTAACCCGCTCGTATTTTTCTAAGCTTCTCTCACTAACACTCGCCACTATTTTTCGCCGGCAAATTTCTTATATTCCTGGAGAAACTTTGTTCTGGGAAAGCGTTGATTGATTAACAGAGGGCGCATTGCCACCCGCAGAGGCCCAAACACCATTCATATTTCTTTCACGAAGCGCAGCATCAATCGCTTCATCGTCTGTTTCACGGAGTTCTTTAAGAATGGATGCTACTTCTTGATGATTTGTTAACATTTCGCTGGCTGTTCCAGAACCCGGAACCATAGCTAAAGCAGCAGGAATTAAAATGCTATCAATAGCAGGTTCAATAACCTTTTCCTCAAGAGCATCCCAACCCGGTAGAGGGACAAAAGCAATAACTCCTCCAACAAGATGGGCAGGTGATAAAGAACTCTCAACCGCCCCCTCTGCAGCAATTTCAACGATTCTCTCCTGATGTTTCTTCAGTAATTCTAGCGGCACCGACTCTGCGGTATTATTGGTAATAAAAGTATTAGCTTCCTGGAACGCCTTGATCGCTGCCTCTCTCGTAACACGAGCTATCTCCTGGATTTCTGCGTAATTAGCACCTCGAGCGACAGCTTGATTAGAAGCATTCGTCACTATTCTATCAATTATTGCAGATCTTTGGGCTAATATTTTAACCATCTCCTTTCTACTACCCGAAGTTATTAATTTTCCTACCACTTCATTCGCTGCTGAAGCAGCAACGGTTGCCGTTCTTTGAGCAGTCACACGAGCTGCCTCATTTACTACAACTTCCGCCGCAACTCTCCTCGCAACCGCTTTTTCAAAAACTTTTTCTACTATCCTAGCAATGATAGAAGCACTCATACCCAATAATTTTAATTACAAAAAAAAATTTATTAAAGTTTATTTTATAACAAAGCATAGAACTGCCATTGACCTTATTATTTTACTCCAATAAATTAATCTTCGGTGAAATTCATTGCCCGTCATTATCAAACTCAGCAGTTGCTTAAAATTGAAATTGAGCAAGATATTTATTCTCAAATACAAGTTTTAAACAGCTCGGAAACTGCGCCCTGGATCGCACCGAGTTTGGTTGATATTCAAATCAATGGATTTGGCAGAGTCGATTTTAATCAAACGATTTCTGCACAAGAATGGCAACAAGCTTGTCAATCGCTTTACTCTCAAGGCTGCACCCATTTCCTAGCCACTTTTATCACGACCCATATCGACAACTTAGAAAAATTATTAAAAAATGTAGAAAAGTTGCGACAAGAAAATCCGTTAAATTGCGTAGGATTCCATTTGGAAGGTCCGTTTCTCAATCCTGAACCCGGCTATCATGGTGTTCACGATCCTCAAGAGATGATTCCCTGCGATCTGGAACTTTTTAAAAAATGGCAATCACTTGCCCCTCACGCCATTCGTTTAATCACACTCGCGCCTGAGATCGAACCCAAAAAATCGCTCCCTTTTATTCGAAGCGTGACTCAACAAAACATTCGTGTGGCCATCGGTCACTCATCTGCCACCGGCACTCTTTTACAACAAGCCGTCGAAGCTGGCGCAACAGGCTGGACTCATTTAGGAAACGGTTTACCTCAAGAAATTCACAAATTTGAAAATCCCATTTTTCACGCCTTGGCGCAACCCGAATTGTTTTGCTCTTTGATTCCTGACGGCGTCCACTTGCCAGCACACGCTTTTTCCGTCTTCGCGAAAGCGCTAAAGAACCGTTTACTCCTTACCACTGATGCCACAGCCGCAGCCGGCGCCGCGGCAGGTCATTATACTCTGGGTAAAATTTCCATCACTCGCGATAAAGGAGTTCATTCTCGAGAAACCGAAACTCAAAAACTCGCTGGTTCCACTTTAACTCCGTTTGAAACAGTTTTTCGTGCGGCAAAATTATCAGATAAGCCCTGGCAAGAAATGTGGGACGCTTATTCCACACGGCCCGCACAATGGTTAGGATTCCACTCTCACACCATTGAAAAAAATAATGAGGCCAGCTTTTGCCTTTTTACCGACCAACCCCGCCCCCATTTATTAGCCACCGTGCATCAAGGAAAATGTGTTGGGGGGAAAATAAAAAATTAAACTAATTGTGAAATATCTCTTGCTTTTTCTAAAAAATGGCGGAAATTTTCTCCATTATGAGTATCTCAAAGGGAGACCCCCAGGGCAAAACAAGCGGCATTATAAATCCCCAAACCGGTTTACCGATTGAACCAGATTTCGCTCTTCAGCAGAGAGATATATTAGAAACATTATTAGAGCCTTATTGCCAAGATTCAGAACTAATTTGCGATCCAGAAGGTGAATATGGCAAAGAATTTAGAGAACAAGAAAGACTTGATCAAGCGGCGGCGGCTTCAAAACAAACTCCAAACCGTGCTATCTCACCCGACGGCTTAGAGTCAAAAGGAACCGGCATTATAGTTCCACCTATAAGTTTTTAATAAATTCTCAGCATCGACTGACAGCAATTTTCCACCAAAGGAAAATGTGTTTTTGGTAAAATTACCGCTTAACGTGCCACCAGTTGCACTTCGACATTTTGTTGAACTAAAACTGATCCTTGCTTGATCGGCTTTGCTACCACTAGAGAAATAGGATTTCCCGGTTTAATAAAAGTGATTTCCTGAGGAATTGCATGAACTGCTGGCGTCAAATAACGCCCCACTCCCTGCAAGACCATTCCTTTAGTTATGCCTTCTTTTTCGGCCGGACTTTCTTTTTGCACATTAGTAATTAAAACCCCATCAATCTTAGTAAACCCTAAATTCTTAGCTAAGTCCGGCGTTAAATCTTGCACCTCCAAGCCAAACCTTTCCTTCAAAACTTCTTGAGGGCTCACTGGTTGAGCCGGTTTTTTCTCGCCTCTAGCAATCGCCAAAGCATTTTTTGCCCAACCAGCCACCACATCCCCGGGAATAGCAAAACTTCGATTTTCCGCTAAACTATTTTGCGTATAACCAATTTTCATTGAACTAATACCCACTAGCTTTCCAGCAATATCCACCAATGGCCCACCACTATTTCCTGGATTAATGATGGCTTCCGTTTGCAACAATCCCGAAATCGAGCCCACCGCACGACCTTTTCCACTCAAAATGCCAGATCGAATGGAACTTTGATCGCCCAACGGATTTCCTAAAGCAATCACCGTCTGTCCCAAATAATTCGAAGATAACTGTTGCAAATCAAAAAAAGAAAATTTTTCTTTTTCCGCTTTTTCTTCGCGAACTATTTTAATCAAAGCCAAATCACGATCCGCATCGCCATAAATATATTTCCCATCATAAGTTTTCCCATCAGCCGTGGTCACTTTCACTTTCAAATCCGCCGCTCGTTCCACCACCTTCTCATTCGTCAACAAATAACCCTCTTCATCAATCAAAAAACCGCTGCCCAAAATTTTAATAGTGGACGGATTCTTTCGATTAAAAGCGGGACCATTAAAAAATTGATTAAAAACATCATCCAACGGATCCACAAACGCGCGCACCACCAATTTTTCTGTGCTCAGATTAACCACCACCGGAATCATTTTCTTAACCACTTGCACAATCGGTTCGTTAGCGGGATCAGGCAAACCTCCAGCGTTCTCAGGCGTTGAAACTTTCTTGACCTCCGTCGCTCCCGCCAAGCTCGTCGCTGTTAAAAATAAAAGAAACTCACAAAATCGCATAATACTTTATTATTGTTAAATCATTTTTCTTTTCACTACAATCATCAATGGCGAAAAAATATTCGCTTCTTAACTCGACACCTTTTTTCTTTTCTCGCTGTCTTCATCATTTCCTTGAAGAAAAAATGATTACCGAACTGCAGCTACAACATCTGTGGTTCGAACATCAACTACCTCACCGACTTGCTACTTCAGACGGTCAATCCATCCAAATCCTTCAAACCGGATGGTGGAATCATGAGCCGGGCCCCGATTTTCGCGATGCCGCTTTCCAAGATTCAACCGGAACTATTCATCATGGCGATATTGAATTTCATATCAACGCCTCCGATTGGAAACAACATCGACACCATCTTGACCCGCGTTACAACCAGCTGATCCTTCACATCGCCTGGCACGGAAAAGAATCGATTCAGCTAGAGAGCGGTCGTCGCTTACCCACTCTCTGTCTCAGCGATCAACTCCCTGTTCCCTTGGCTGCTTTAATTCATCAACTTCCCGAAACTACAAATTCTCTTTTACCCCTAGCAACCTCAGGTATCTGCTCCAAAACACTAAAAAATCTTTCCTCACCCCAAATCACTCAACTCCTTCAAGAAGCTGGTTGGCATCGACTTCATCTGAAAGCCAATAAAATTTCTTCTCAAATTCAGCGCGACGGTTTTTCTCAAACCTTATGGGAATCGCTTGCTGAAACTTTGGGTTATAAAGAAAATAAAATTCCTTTTCGACTTCTGGCACGCCTTTGTCCCATTGCAAAATTAAAAAAATTGTCACCTCGCGACCGAGAAGCCATGCTCTTTGGCACAGCCGGTTTTTTGCCAACGATCGAAACCACCTCCTGGAAAAATGAAAACAAACGCTACATCCAATCACTTTGGCGACGTTGGTGGGCTTTAAAAATCAACACCCTGCCTCTTCATCTTTGGCACTTTCAAAAAACGCGACCCATCAACCACCCTCAACGACGCTTAGCCGCTTTGACTCAAATCGCTCAGCACTTTAACCTACTAAAAATCGCTCTAGAAAACCAATCTCCAGATTCATTCGCAAAAATTTTAGCATCCCTTCAACATCCCTTCTTTTCTTGTCACGCCACTTTAAAATCAAAAGCACTAAGCTCACCGATTGTGCTGATTGGAAAAGATCGCATTCACGAAATTTTAATCAATCTTGTCTTCCCCTGGCTCATAGCCCATAATTACGAAGACACCACTCGTATTGAAAAATTAAAAACCTCCTCTTCCAATCTACTCGTTCGCTTGACTACTCAAAGACTTTTCTCCAACAACTCTTTCAAACCTCACACTGCTTTGGAACAACAAGGTTTGCTACAAATTTTTCATTCATTTTGCGCACAAGATCGCAGCAATTGTCAAAGCTGCCGATTTCCGCAATTAGTTGAAAAATGGAGCATGATAAAAAAATAAAATTCAATTAAACTGAAAATGATAAACGTATTAAACTTAAACAAAAAATTGTTGATCGGCGTGATTCATCTAGGCCCCTTGCCAGGATCACCCGATTGGTCGCATAATCTTCCCATCCTCATCGCTCACGCCATTCGCGATGCTAAAGCCTACGAAAAAGGCGGCGCGCACGCACTCATTATGGAAAATTTTGGCGATGCCCCTTTCACTAAAAACTCTGTCGCACCCGAAACAGTTGCCGCCATGTCCACTATCGCTTATGCCATTCGACAGGAAACCTCGCTTCCTCTCGGCATCAATGTCCTTCGCAACGACGCCCACGCAGCACTCGCCATCGCCACCGCATGCGGAGGAAGTTTCATCCGTGTCAACGTCCACACAGGCGCCATGCTCACCGATCAAGGCATTATCGAAGGCAATGCCTACTACACCTTGCGATTGAAAAAAATGTTAAATCCCAAAATCCACATTTGGGCCGATGTCCATGTCAAACACGCTCTACCCTTAGCGCCTTTCCCAATCGAAGAAACCGCTCATGACACACTCGAACGCGGCAAAGTCGATGCCATAATCCTTTCTGGTCATAGCACCGGAGATCCTGTTAATTTAGATGAACTCCAACGCGTGCGAAAAAGTTGTCCTAAAGCTTCTATCGCTTTGGGCAGCGGCGTCACATTGCAAAACATCAAAACCTATCTTCCTTACGCGAACGGTTTTATTGTTGGCTCTTCATTAAAAAAACAAGGGAAACTATTCAATCCCGTCGACCCCAAACGAGTTAGCCAATTAGTTCAAGCTATCTGGAATGCTAATTAAAAATAAGCCTTGTTAATAGATTTTCCAAAATAACAGCTGTTAACAAAATTTTTAAGAAAAAATTATTGATAAAAATTTGTTTTTTTAAAAAAAGTAATTTATATATAAAACAAATTATATAAAATTAACTAGAAGGAAAAAGTTATGAAAAAAATATTATTTCTATGCTTTTTATTAAATATAAGCCATTTTGGATCAGCTCAAAATTTTGTTAATGCTGGATTAACCAATGTCGCCGAAAATGGCGATTGGGTGCAAGCTGTCGTTATGGCAGTAGCCACTGATAATAATAACAATTGTTTTGTAACAGGAGTTTACGGCAGTGGTGATTTTTCGGCTAAAAGCACTTTGGATTTTGAACCCAGTCCTCTGAAAAAAGTGGAACTACAAGGATTGGGCGATCAAATGTTTATTGCCAAATACTCCCCTTCAGGAGCACTAATATGGATAAAACAAATTCCCGCCTTTGAAGATTGCCTGCCTCGCTCAATCGCGGTCGATCCCAAGACTCAGGACATTGTTATTATTGGACAATTCATCTTTAAAATTGATTTCGATCCAGGTCCTGGCGAGTTTTTTCTTAATAACGAAGAAGAAAGCAAACAGACTTTCGTTTTAAAATTAAATAACCAGGGAAATTTTGTCTGGGCAAAACAGTTGCGAGGCAACACCAAAGCCACCGAAGAAGGAGGTGTTGATTACTCGAGACCTTTTGATCTTGTTATCAATTCTAATGGCAATATTTTTATTACAGGAGAATTTTCTAACAGCGTTGATTTTGATCCTAGTGATAAGGAATTTTTTTTGGAAACAAAACTCTTTGAAGGCAGTAACGTTTTTGTCTGGGCTTTGAATGCTTCTGGCAATTTTTTGTGGGCTAAAGAATGGGGATGGCAAGGCGGTGGAAGCACTAATTCCGGCGTGGAACGTGGTACTGCCGTGGCTGTGGATAACATAGGTCATCTTTATGTCGGTGGAACTTTTGGAAAAACCATTTTTTTTGAAATCAACAATGGAGTGCTTGCCCTTCCAAGCGCCGGTGAATCGGATAGTTTCGTTCTTAAATTAGACGCAAGCAATGGGAAAGAAATATGGGCCAAGCGCATCGGCGGTCCCGCCAATGATCTTATTAATTCCATCGAAGTGAATCGCGCCCAACAAGTAATCATCGCAGGAAATTTTTCGCAAACATGCGACTTTAATCCCGGCCCTGCTTTTTTTCCCCTTACTAGCGCAGGAGATGTCGATGGTTTTGTTGCCACACTTGATCACAATGGTGAGCTGGTTTGGGCCAAAAAGATTGGTGGTGCCAAATTTGACCAAATCGATGCTATGGCTTTAGATCGCAAACAAATTACCGAACCTTTTAGTCCTGAAGATATCGTTATTACAGGCACCTTCACCGAGAACGTCGATTTTGATCTAGGCCCAGGTGAATTTTTTATGAAAGGGTTAAGCGAAAGCACTATTTTCTACGAGAAAATGAATAGTTCGGGCAATCTTATATGGGCCCAAAAGCTAAATGGAGGCGGCGCAATTATACCACAACTGGGCCGAGGAACACGTGCAGAAGGTGTCGCCATAGACAATCTGGGTGATGTCATTTTAGGTGGCGGCTACGATGTTTCCGCTGACTTAGATCCAGGCCCCGGCTTAGCTCTCTTTACCACTCCAGGTGTGGCAAAAGTTCATTACTTTTGTGCTAAATATAATGGCGACAATGGATTGTTACGGGCCATTACCCCGCAATTCAATGAAGACATAAAAACCGACATCATTTTTCAAAATACTCTCACTGGCACTAATGAAGTCTGGTTGATGAATGGTCACCTCAAACTCCAAAGCTCCCAAATCCAAAAGGAAAACTTTTCCCCTTCACCAGAATGGCGCATTGCCGCTGTGGGAGATTTTAATCGAGACGTTAAATCAGATCTCATCATGGAAAACACCCTCACCGGTCAAAGACAAATTTGGCTAATGAACCGATTTGCCCCTGGCCAAATAAAGTCTACCGTTTCCCTTCCAGGTGTTGGCACGCAATGGCGTATTGCTGCCACAGGCGAATTTAATAATGATGGCTGCACCGACATCGTTTGGGAAAATAAAGAAACCGGGGATAGAGCCGTCTGGTTGCTCTACAACACCTCTGTCTTTTCAGGCGCATTTATCGCAACTGTTCCCACCGATTGGAAAATTGTTGGCACAGGTTTCTTCGATGATAACGAAAGAACTGATTTATTATGGCAAAATAGCAGAACCAAAGAGCGCGTGATCTGGACGATGGACGGAACAATCATCCAATCTTTTTTCTCTTTTGGAAAGTCTGGCAATTGGGAATTTGTTGGAAGCGGATTTTTTAATAACGACGATCGTTCTGACATTATTCTCGAAAACAAAGGCACATCGCAACGAGTCATCTGGTTATTAGACGACGCCAATAATTTTATCGCGCAAAAAAATGCGATCGTCCTACCCAATTTTTCAGCCGATTGGGAAGTAAGAAATCGTTAATAGATAACTCTTGTCTCAAAAACTCTCCGCACTCTCGCTGTCAAAAAAATTTGGCAGCGAGATTTTGTTATTTTCATACCCTCTTAAAAACCAAACATTGCATAATAGGTCTGCCCTCTTATAATAAAGAATCTAAAATTGTTAATTCTTATTTTTAATGAAACTTAATCTAGAAAGCACTCATATGAAGTTAAGCATCATCAAATTTTTTCTCGTTTTAACCCTAACATCGGGAATCATTACAATTAATGCAAGTAACGCCGAAAGAGTCAAAACAAGTAAAGGTTATCGCTTAGACACTACCCAATGGAAAACTGTTCCTCTCAAAGATGTTGAGGATTTTAAAACACTACGAAAAGGCGATAAAATCGCTGTTTATTGTCCCATGAAAAAGCGATACATGGTCACAACCTTACGCAATGCCGATTCAAAAGGACGCGTAAAAATTAGAGAGGCCAGATCAAGTTGGGATATGGAAGAGTGCGGCGTTGTTTTAAAACGCAAACCAGGAAAAAGAGAAGTTCAACCTATGATTGTGTGTCCTGATGGCACGCTGAATCCGACCACTTGTAAAAAGTTAGTTCCGATTAAAGAATCAAAGAAATAACAATACGATCTACATCAAACAGTTTTAAAAAAGCTTGGCTAGCAAAGGTTAGTGCCACAACTCATTATTAACTAATGCACTCCCATTCTTCAGAACATAGCTGTTGTCATTCCCATGGAGAAAAACCAAAGTTTCAACCAACTTCTGGGCGACAAATCTGGACTTGCCCCATGCATACTGAAATTCGGCAAGCACACCCAGGTTCTTGCCCAATATGCGGAATGGCTTTAGAACCGGTTTCCGCTTCGGTCGAAACCGAGGAAAAAAATCATGAACTGCAAACTATGCAAAAAAGATTTGGGATGGCTGGGCTACTTACTTTACCTGTTCTTCTATTGACAATGGGAGAAAAATTGCCCTTCATTCGAAATCTTAATCCGACTCTTTCAATTTGGATTCAATTTCTTCTAAGCACACCCGTTGTTTTATGGGCGGGCTGGCCTTTTTTTGTTCGCGCCTGGCAGTCCCTCCTTCATCGCCGCTTAAATATGTTTACTCTAATCACGTTAGGCGTCGGAGCGGCTTATCTTTATAGTATAATAGCACTTTTTTTCCCAAATTTATTTCCGCCGTCTTTTAAACATCACGGAATATTAAGTGTTTATTTTGAAGCTGCGGCTGTCATTACAGTTTTAGTATTACTAGGCCAAGTGCTAGAATTAAAAGCTCGTGCTGGAACCAGTGCAGCCATCAGAGCGCTGCTTAATTTAGCGCCCAAAACTGCGCGACGAATTCGAAATGGGCAAGAAGAAGAAGAAGTTCCTTTGGATAAAATCGTCAAAGGCGATCTGTTGCGAATCAAGCCAGGCGATAAAATTCCGGTTGATGGAGTCGTTGAAGAAGGAAAAAGTGCAGTCGATGAATCCATGATTACGGGCGAGCCTATTCCTGTGGCAAAAGAAACGGAAAGTCGTGTAACAGGTGGAACAGTAAATGGCACGGGGAGTTTTGTCATGCGCGCAGAACGCGTAGGTGAAGAAACGCTATTAGCCCAAATTGTGGAGATGGTAGCTAAAGCACAACGCAGTCGTGCGCCTATTCAACGTTTAGCCGATATTGTTTCAAGTTGGTTTGTGCCTGCGGTGGTTGTCGTGGCTTTGATCACTTTTTTAGTTTGGTTCAATTGGGGACCTGAACCACGTTTTGTCTATGGGCTAATCAATGCAGTTGCCGTGCTTATTATTGCTTGCCCCTGCGCTTTGGGTTTGGCCACCCCGATGTCAATTATGGTGGGAGTCGGTCGAGGCGCCCAAATGGGAATTTTGATTAAAAATGCCGAAGCTTTAGAAACACTTGAAAAAGTCAAAGTGCTAGTTGTAGATAAAACAGGAACCCTGACAGAAGGAAAACCCAGAGTGACAAAAGTCCATTCAATTCCGAGCATTAATGAAAATGAATTTTTAAAATGGACAGCTTCTGTAGAATCTCGAAGCGAACACCCTCTGGCTGCAGCAATAGTTCGAGAAGCCAAAGAACGAAATTTAGAACTTACAACGGTAGAACAATTTGAATCCATTACCGGAGGAGGTGTGACTGGAACAGTTTTAGGAAAAAAAATATTAATTGGTCAGGTTTCGTTTCTGAAACAGCAAAATATTACACTCCCTTCCGATTTCGAATCAGAAACCGATCAATTACGTCAACAAGGAAACACAGTTATTTTTGTGGCCGCCGACAGCAAAGTGACAGGATTTATTGCGCTTTCCGATCCTCTGAAGAAAACAACCGCAGAAGCAATCGCAGTATTGCATAAACAAAAATTAAAAATCGTGATGCTCACCGGTGATAATCCTAAAACAGCCAAGCATATTGCAGATCAGCTTGGCATTGATGAAGTGATGGCGGAGGTGAGCCCTAAAGACAAAAACGAAAAAATATTAACTTTAAAAGTGAAAGGAAATCGGGTCGCGATGGCCGGCGATGGCGTGAATGATGCCCCAGCACTCGCCGCAGCCGATGTCGGAATTGCCATGGGCAGTGGAACTGACGTGGCTATTGAAAGCGCGGGAATTACTTTGGTAAAAGGTGATTTAAGAGGAATTGCCCAATCCATTGCGCTTAGTCGAGCCACCATGCACAATATCCGACAAAATCTAATCTTTGCTTTTCTTTATAATGCTCTTGGTATTCCACTCGCAGCAGGCGTGCTTTATCCAAATTTTGGATTATTGCTTAACCCTATGTTTGCCAGCGCTGCCATGGCGCTCAGTAGCGTGTCGGTTATTGCCAACAGTTTGCGTTTAAAGCGATTTGATGCATGTTGAGAAAAAAGAAACAAAACATCATCAATTATGAATAACTCTAGGAAAAATTCTATGAAAATCTCCCTAACTGTTGTCAGTTTGTCTTTGTTCATGTTTTTATTCACGCCTTACTTCGTTTTAGGCAATCCCGAGGAGCACGAAAAACCCGATTCTTCAGCCACATCTACCAATCGAGTGATAATATATCCTGCGATCTACGAAGCTTGGCAATCCATACAAAATGCTGCGGATGAAATTGGAGATTTTATCACTTCCACCAATTTCACTCCCATTAAAGATTTACATAAAAAAATCAGCTCTGGAATAGAATATGTTCGCACGAACAGCGCTCAATTTACAGAAGAACAAGGTGAAAATTTGGAAGAAGCGTGGAATGATGTTGAAAAAGCCGCAATTAATTTGCAAAAAGCTGCGGATGAAAATTTGGTGGAACCCACCAAACGCGAATACGAAGAGCTAAAAAAAGCTTTAAAATCGGTTGAAATAAAATATCCCAAAGGTTTTCTCCATGACACGAATGGTCATGTGGCACGAGTGGTGGTTTCTGAAGTAACGACAGTACCGTCTGATTTTGCGGTAGCTGCCCAATCTTTGGAGGGAGCTCTGAAAGTCGATGACGAGGCCGAAATCCTTATTCAGTTTAAACAAAGAGATGGTTCTCCGATTTCGGTTGACGATTTAAAAAGATTTGAAAATCAAAAAATCCCTATCTTAACAGTAGATCCTAGTTTAACGGATTACCATCATAAGCAGCTTATTCCCACCAAAAATCCCGGTGAATACCAATTTAGTTTTACACCTAAAAAACCAGGCCCTTATCGTGTGTGGATCGACACCTCGCTTTTGGAGAAGAGGGAGCAAAAGTTTTTGATGATTGATTTACCCGCAGAAAGCCGAGGTGAACTCATTACCGATCGTGATTCTAACTATTTAAGCAAAACAGACGGTCTTACATTTGCTCTTACTTTAGGCAAAAATCTTAAAGTTAATGAATCAGTTTTGGGCAAAATAAAAATTACGAATGATAAAAATGAAGTCGTTAACGACCTAGAAGCCGTTATGGATGAGTATGCTCATATTGTAGCTTTTCATGAGGACTATCAAACCGTTGTGCATACCCATCCGATAGGTATTGAGCCCATCAAAGATTTGGAGAAAACGGGTGAATTGAGTTTTTACTTCACCCCCAAAAAATCTGGCCTTATGCGAATCTTCGTACAAGCACGAATCGATGGCGAAGATCAATTTGCTCGGTTTACCGTTTTAGTGCCATAATTACTTTTAAATCATTAAGCTTAAAAAATAAAGGCGCGTTAGTTGAACGCGCTTTTTTTGTTAAACACGCGTGACTAATCACATCAATAACGGTAATAAGTCGATGATCAATCAAAAGGAAAATTTATGGAATACACTCAAAATCAAAATAGCAGTGCTAAATTTATTATAATTACTATTTTTTCAATTATTGTATTGCTAGCGGCTCTTGGCTTTTTATTAGGTTGTTGGGCAATTATTCCTCCAGGCCATCGCGGGGTTTCGGTTATTTTAGGTAAAGTGAATCCTAGCGCTCTACCTGAGGGATTTACTTTTAAACGACCGTTTGTTGAAACGATTATCAAGGTGCCCATTCAACAACTTACTGTGAGCGGAACAACAAGCTGTTTTTCTTCCGATTTGCAAACGGTTAACATTGCTTACTCAGTTCTTTATCGCTTGCCTGAAAGTAAAGTCGTAGAACTCTACCAACAATTCGCGGGCGATCCTTATCACACACTGGTGGAACCTCGGTTGCAAGAAGCCATCAAACAAGTCACGGCACAATTTCGCGCAGAAGATGTCGTAAAAAATCGTGAAAAAATAAAGCAAACCGCCTTAATCAAATTACAACAAGAATTGGCCGGATTGGTCGACGTGAGAGATGTTCCCATTACTAACATTGATCTTACTGATGAATTAGAACGTGCCATCGAATTAAAACAAGTCACCGAACAACAAGCGCTCGCCAAAGTTTACGAACTTCAAAAAGCGCAACGTGATGCTGAAATTACCATTGTTAACGCCAAAGCTGAGGCCGAAGCCGTTCGTATCAAAGGCGAAGCATTAGCAAATAGCCCTCGCGTTGTTGATCTAGAAATTGCCAAACGCTGGAACGGCCAGTCGCCTCAAAGCGTTGTGGTTTCTCAAGGTGGCGCCAATGTATTACTACCCTTGAGATAAAATAACAATTTTTAAAACCATGAAAACATTTCTATTTTGTTTACTTGGCCTAACCCTTAGTGCTTTGGCCGATCCTCCTCAATCTCCCATTCCTTCGGAAGTCCTTGTGGCAACGGATCTCGTCCCGGCAAAAGATTTTAAATTATGGAAAGAAAACGATCGAAAAAAATATAATGGCACCTATTCCGGTGATGTAGGCGGCGACACAGAAGGAGTTTTAACCGTTAATTTCGAACAAAAAGTAACCGATCTTTCACTAAAAACATCTGATTTTCTTGCCGCAGGCATTTACCGACAAAAAACACCCAACACACCCGAAACTGTCGTGCTCTATAAAAATGCTCCCTCGTACGAAGACAGCGTCATCAATACAGGCCCCTTTTCTATCATTTTTGTAATTTTCGAAAAGCAAAAAGGCGCGATCATCGGCAACATTTTTTTACCTAGAAAAAAATAGTCATTTTTTTCTCATTCCACTAAATTTTGCAAAGAGATTGGATTTTAAAAATGATTTCAAATATAGTTAAACTATGATGGAAAATGTTAAACCGGTTCCAACTTACGGACGTTGGGTAATTCTTCTCACTTTAATTATTAATGGTGCAGTAGCCTACCTCTTCTTTACTGAAGGTTATCAAGGAAAGATTGGCTTTGATCTTCGAATTCTTCCTAAAATTAATGCTATCCTTAATAGCTTCACCACCGTTTTTTTACTCGCTGCTTTATTTGCTATCCTAAAAAAACAAGTCCGACTTCACTTCTACTTTATCATCAGCGCTTTCATCACCACCGCACTTTTCCTCATCACTTATTTAGTCTACCATTTTTTAGCGGAAACCACTCGCTACGGCGGTACGGGTATCATGGCAGCCCTTTACTACTTTATTCTCATTACCCATGTCTTTCTCGCCATGGTGATTGTCCCTCTTGCTCTCGTTACCTTCTTTCGCGGCATTCACAACCAAGTTCAAAAACATCGCGCCATCGCTCACTGGACCATGCCCCTTTGGCTCTACGTCAGCATCACCGGCGTCATCGTTTATCTGATGATCTCGCCTTACTATTAATCAAATAGCCAAATTAGCAACGAATCTATTTTCACCTACTAAAGGTAAGCTGAAATCAAAAACCTATCATCGTCTTCAATTATGCGAATGCGTTTCATGATTCCGTTTTCCCAAAGTAAATAATTCCAGGGTTGTTTACTTTCTTCATCAGGCATGGCGATTCGAACATTCTCCATTGCAGCTTCTGCTAAACGTTGAAATAAGGTGGTTTCATCAATATCAAATAAATATAAATCCATCGATTTCATAAAATCTCCCGAAACAGTTCCAGCCAAAGCACCATTGCGCCGAGCTTCAAGAAACGAATACCTGCCTCCCCAAAAAAGCACATCTCGAATATTAATATTGAGGCTTGCAAAAAATTGTCTTTCGGACTCTGCAGAGCCATTAAAAAGAATAGAGCAAGAAATCATTATATTTTTCCAATCAAGGTTCAAACTGCGCGTTAAAAGCAACCGCTTCATTCCACTGCTGATGAAGTGTTTCTAATTTTTCGGTTATCGCAACCAGTTCACGATTGAGTTTCATGAACTCGTTTTTATCGGCGTAAGTTTCAGATTTCTCTAAAAGGGCGGTGATTTCTTTTTGCCGAATTTCGTGCTGGGCGATTTCTTGTTCTAAGCGCGTAAAATCGGCTTGCGCTTTTTTCTTTTTGGTAGCGCGAGCTTGTCGTTCTTGGGCTTCTTGACGCTTTTGTTCTTTGGTTTTGAAAATAGAGGTTTTGGGTCTGGTTTCTTCAAGCGCTTCAGAAGGACGTTCATCACTCAATCTTTCGCCTGCGACTAGGGCATGACGCTCTGAAATAGCGTTGGTTTTTTCTAAAAAATAATCGTAATTACCCGTGTAAAAAGTGGGCACGCCCGCGCTGATATGAAGGACAGTTTTAGCGATGGAGCGAATAAAATGAACATCGTGGCTGATAAAGAGTAGCGTGCCTTGAAACTGATGAAGAGCGTCGATTAAAGCATCAATACTCGACATATCTAAATGGGTGGTCGGTTCATCCATCAATAAAAGATTGGGTGGATTCAACAAAAGTTTCACCAAAGCAAGACGCGATTTTTCTCCACCCGATAACACGCTAGTTTTTTTATAAACATCATCACCGGAAAAGAGAAAAGACCCGAGCACCGTGCGAGCTTGAACTTCGGGCACAGGATGAGGAATGCTCATCACTTCTTCCAAAACCGTTTTTTTAGGATTCAACATTTCAACGCGATTTTGTGAAAAATAACCAACATGAGTGTTGTGTCCTAATTTGCGTGTGCCTTGTTGAGGCGTCAGTTGACCACCTAAAATTTTGAGTAAAGTCGATTTGCCTGCTCCATTTGGACCGACAAATACAGTGCGTTGACCGCGTTCCGCCTCAAAATGAATGCCTTGATAAACTTTTAAATCATCGTAAGCAAAATGAATATTTTCCAAAGTAATAACATGTTGACCACTACGTGTAGGCTGTGGAAATTTGATTTTGACGCGTCTATCGGCTGATTCAGGTGCTTCAATTTTTTCCATCCGCTCAATTTGTTTGAGTTTGCTTTGAGCTTGAGAGGCTTTGCTGGCTTTAGCGCGAAACCGATCGGCAAATTCTTGTAAACGCTGAATTTCGTCTTGTTGATTTTTATAAGCCGCTAGCTGTTGGGCTTCGCGCGCGGCGCGTTCGGTTAAGTAATCGTCGTAGTTCCCGCGATATTTATTTAGTTTGCGATTTCGCAGTTCAAGAATGCCATCCACCAAAGCATTAATAAAAGCGCGATCATGCGAAATCATAAGAATAGCGCCGGGATAAGTTTGAAGATAGTTTTGAAACCAACCGAGCGATTCAAGATCGAGATGGTTAGTTGGTTCATCGAGCATAAGCAAACTTGGTTCCATCACTAATAAACGAGCCAAATGCGCCCTCATCACCCACCCTCCGCTCATTGTGCGCGCAAGCCGATTAAAATCACTCTCCCGAAAGGCCAAGCCTTTCAAAATACGTTTAGCTTTAGGATCTAGTTGAAATCCGCCTATTTCGGCGTAAGCACCCTGTGCATCATGATACACCTCTGTGTCAGTCTGTCCCGTGCGATCGCCTTCATTTAAAATTCTCCGCAAACGGCCATGCTCTGGTGTAATAGCCGTGGCGAGTTCTAAAACCGTTTCATCCGTCGCCACTGCAGTTTCTTGCGGAAGGTAACCCAAATTAGCATCACGATCTAAAATAACGGACCCCGAGTCAGGCTCTTGATTTTGTAGAATAATAGAAAAAAGTGTGGATTTCCCAGCGCCATTTGCGCCCACTAACGCAAAGCGATCCCCATCATTTACTGTCAAAGAAACCTCTTCAAACAGAGTGCGCGCGCCAAAAGACTTAGAAACTTGAGAAAGCGTGAGCATGGATAAACAAATTAAATTGATAAATTGGAGCGGGCGACGAGATTCGAACTCGCGACATCAACCTTGGCAAGGTTGCACTCTACCAACTGAGTTACGCCCGCGAATGATTATTTATTTTGCGCGCTTTTAATTGAGAAACAAGCGAATTTTTAATTTTAAGCGTAACGTTTAACAATCAACGAACAATTATGACCGCCAAATCCAAACGAATTGCTCATCGCCACATCGATTTTAGCCTCTCTAGCTTTGTGTGGCACATAATCCAAATCGCATTCAGGATCGGGATCATCCAAATTAATTGTAGGAGGAATGATTCCTGTTTCAATCGCTTTAACGCAAATCGCTAACTCTACTGCTCCTGCAGCACCCAAAAGATGACCTGTCATCGATTTAGTAGAAGACACCATCACTTTTTTTGCATGGGCGCCAAATACTTTTTTGACTGCCATGGTTTCACAAACATCGCCTTGCGGCGTCGATGTGCCATGAGCATTAATATAATCCACTGCTTCGGGATTAATCTGAGCGCGTTTCAAAGCATTTTGCATGGCTAACGCCGCGCCCGCACCTTCTGGCGAAGGAGCTGTCATATGGTGGGCATCAGCGCTTTGCCCATAACCAATAATTTCACCATAAATTTTTGCTCCACGCCGTTTGGCATGTTCTAACTCTTCTAAAACCATTACCCCTGCTCCCTCAGCCATGACAAAACCATCGCGCGCTTTATCAAAAGGTCGCGAAGCTCGTTGCGGCTCATCATTGCGAGTGCTTAATGCGCGCATCGCACCAAATCCGCCTACCGCCATGGGACAAATGGTGGATTCGCTGCCACCTGCTACAATCACATCCGCATCATCATCTCGAATCACACGCCATGCTTCACCGACTGACTGACCCGAAGTTGCGCAGGCCGTGACAACGGCAAAATTAGGACCGCGAAATCCGTATTCCATGGAGATCAATCCGGAAGCGATGTTACTAATAAGCATCGGTATCAAAAAAGGCGATAATCGGCCAGGCCCCTTTTGCATAAGCACGGTATGCTGAGCCTCTAAAGTTCCTAAGCCACCAATACCAGAGCCTACCAAAACACCGATGCGATCCAAATTTAAATTGCCGCTTAGCAAACCTGCTTCTTGCACCGCTTCTTTGGCCGCGGCCA
Organism: Verrucomicrobiia bacterium; assembly: GCA_019694135.1. Classification (NCBI taxonomy): domain Bacteria; kingdom Pseudomonadati; phylum Verrucomicrobiota; class Verrucomicrobiia; species Verrucomicrobiia bacterium. The sequence continues at coordinate 66,746 of JAIBCM010000005.1, forward strand.
TCGCCACTTGCGTGTAGCGATCGGTGCGCTTGACCTCTTTAGGATTTTTAAAAGCAGTAACAGGATTAAATCCTTTTATCTCACCAGCGATTTGACAATCATAAGCAGAAACATCAAAAGCCTGGATTTTATCAATCCCACTTTTACCTTGAGCTAATGCAGACCAAAACTCAGGCACGGTATTGCCCAAAGGCGTTACCGCACCAAGTCCCGTCACAACAACACGTCTTCCGCTCATGATGAGAGCCTAACGGATAAAGGGTTAAAATTTAGAATTACTAAGGGTAATTATTTTTCAGCTTTATCTCGCAAATAATCAACCACATTACCTACGGTTTGCAATTTTTCAGCGTCTTCATCGGGAACTTCCACGCCAAACTCTTCTTCGAACGCCATTACTAATTCAACAGTGTCCAAAGAATCCGCGCCCAAATCCTCAATGAACTTCGCTTCGGGAACGACCTGCTCAGCATTCACGCCAAGCTGTTCTACAATAATTTCTTTAACTCTTTCTTCGAGTGTCTTATCTGCCATAGTTATCTCCTAGTTTTTACTTAGCGGGTTATTGCGTCTTTTCAATGGATTTGGCAATCGTTTTTTTCATTTTTTTTAAAAAAAGTTTTTACATCACCATGCCACCATCCACCGTTAACACCTGGCCCGTCACATATCGACCTGCTTCGGAAGCCAAATAAAGCGCCGCTTCTGCGATGTCTTTTGGCTCTCCGAAAAATCCAAGCGGAATGGTTTCCTTAATTTTATTGCGAATCCCTTCGGGTAAGGCATCTGTCATATCGCTCACAATAAAGCCAGGCGCAATTACATTACACGTAATGCTGCGTCCCGCAAATTCGCGAGCCACCGATTTCGAAAAACCAATCAAACCCGCTTTGGATGCGGCGTAATTTGCCTGCCCAGCATTTCCTCGCAAAGCAATCACGGATGAAATATGAATCAATCGACCGGAACGTTGCTTTGCCATAACCTGACTAATCGCGCGGGTCCAATAAAAAGCGCCTTTAAGATTAGTATTAAGCACGGTGTCCCAATCCTCCTCACTCATTCGCATCAAAAGCTTATCTCGTGTAACTCCTGCATTATTAACCAAAATATCCACCTTAGGAAAATCTTTAAGAATCTTTTCAATCACCGCTTCCGACTCCGCCAGATTTGCAATATCCACCCCATAAGCAATCGCTTTGCGTCCTAGAGCGCGAATTTCATCCGCCGATTTTTCAGCATTGGCCAACGTGCGACTCACACAAGCGACATCTGCCCCTTCTTGAGCAAAAATTTTCGCAATCGCCGCGCCAATACCTCGTCCCGCTCCGGTTACAATCGCTGTCTTTCCTGCTAATCTCATGATTTCTCCTAAACTTTTTCCAATTTTTCTACATTTTCTTTTACCCAAACGATTCCTTTTTCAAGCGACACGGCATCCGAAATGCTAGTGATTTGAAGCTCGGGATCAATGCGCTTTAACAATCCTGCTATGACCTCACCAGGCCCCAATTCAATAAAATGAGACACCCCTTGTGCTTTCAAATAGCGAATGCTTTCCTCCCAACGCACGCTTCCTGTCACTTGTTCTAAGAGCAACGAGGCAATCGCTTGAGAATCGGAAACCGATTGTGCGGTGTAGTTCGCTACCACAGGAAACTGTAGCTCTTCCCAAGACACACCCGCCAAAGCTTGGGCTAATTCTTCACGAGCCGGTTTCATCAAACGAGAGTGGTAAGCGCCCGCTACTTTTAAGGGTAATGCTCGTTTAATCCCCATTTCCTTGGCTAAAGCTGGAACAACTTCCAAATTCGAACTTAATCCAGATAAAACAATTTGGCCGGGACAATTATAATTCGCAACATCCACATCCGATTTTTTAGCCATCTCCTGAGCTTGTTCCGAAGTCGCTCCAATTAAAGAAACCATGCCTCCTGCACTTTGTTCACACGCTTTTTGCATCGCCGCACCGCGAATAGAAACTAATTTCAACCCTTCCGAAAAACTAAAACTGCCCGCAGCCGCATGCGCAGTAAATTCACCCAAAGATAATCCCGCAGCAAAACTTGGAGTTATCTCGACTTTCGACCGAAGCGCCGCCCAACAAGCCAAGCCATGAACATATAGTGCGGGCTGACAATAACGCGTTTCGGTGAGTTTAGTTTCTGGTCCTTGGAAACAAACTTCAGTCAATTCATAACCCAAAATTCGATTCGCCTCTTCAAAAATCTCGCGACAAATCGGTTGATCCATCAAGTCCGCGCCCATGCCCACCTTTTGCGCGCCCTGTCCAGAAAACAGCAAAGCAATTTTTTGACTCATAATGCAATGATCTGACTCTTGGCAAGACCTTCTCATTTGGCAAGCTTCTTTTCCATTGCCTAAAAATCAACTTCTTTTAAAGAAAGGAAAAGATTATGTTAACTCGAGAATGGATGATCCAAGCTCCGAATTCGGAGTGCTCTCTTACTCAGCAACCTTTTGCTGAAGGCGAAATGGTTTATTCCATTTTGGAACGAGTGGGTCAAGTTTTTCAGCGACGCGATTTTAGCGAAAAAACCTGGATCGAACATGCTCCCGATTTCAAACCGCTTTGCTTTTGGAAAACAGCTTTTAAACCCCCCGCACCAGTTCAGGAAGAGACGCTTAAAAAGAATGATGCAGAGTCTCTATTGCGCAATCTCGTAAAAAAAGATGAGCCAACAACTTTAAACACTCGTTATATTTTAGCCGCCATGCTGGAACGCAAACGCATTCTCAAACAAATCGAAAAAATTCAGGAAAACGACAAAAAAGTTTTGGTTTACGAGCATGCTACCACTGGAGAAACATTTCTTATTATTGATCCTCAACTGCAGCTCGATCACCTCTTTGAAGTGCAAACGGAAGTGGCACAGCTTTTAACCCAAGCCACCAGCTAATTCCTGAAATTTTCAAACGATAACGCCACACCAAAATCTTTGGATCGCACCAAAGCAATCACGGATTGTAATTCATCACGCGATTTTCCTGTCACACGAATCTTCTTTTCTTGCTGTTGAGTCGTCACTTTTAATTTGGAGTCGCGAATAGCTTGATTAATTTCTTTAGCTTTTTCATGTTCAATGCCGCGTTTCACGGTCAATTCCATAGCCGCATGACCCGTAGAAGAGATTTGCACTTCGCCACGATCAATATTTTGCAAGGGAACATTGCGACGTGCTAATTTATTAATCACAATTTCTTGTAAGCTTCGCATCAACGTCGCGTTATCGGCGCGTAATTTAATTTTTTCTTTCTCTGTAAGAATTTCACATAAGGAATTTTTAAAATCAAATCGGGTTGCAATTTCCTTACGCGCTTGATTTAAAGCATTGTCCACTTCTTGAGCATCGACTTCTGAAACAATATCAAAGGAGGGCATATTTTTAAATAGTAACACTCTGCCCCTCCCGAGCAAGTTTCACTTCAGCAGTTAATCGACTTTTTTGGGCTAAATCTTGCAACTGATCTTCTTGTTCAGCCCAATTATCGCCATGATGAATCAACCACACTTTTTTAAGAGGCTTGGCAGCTAAATATTCGAACAAAGACTCAGGTGAAAAATGGGCCATCTCACAAATCAATCCATCCACCGGTTGACTCCAAATTTTTTCCAAATCTTCGGGTTTAGCCATATCCGCGGAATAAGCCAGTCGCTTCCCTTCACTCTCAAAAGTAACGCCATAACAATCAAAACAAACCTCAGGATAATCTCGTAAAAATCTTTCGCGCAATCGATCCAGATGGGTGGTAGCAAAACCTTTTAATCGCAATGATCGACAGGCTAAAATTTCTCCTTCTACAATCTCATGCCATTGCAAAGAAAAGCCCAATAATTCAGAAAATAATAAACGATTTTCCAATTCTTTTTTCAAAATCTTTACCAACCCAGATGACGCATAAATGGCGAGTTCGCGTTTACGTTTTTGCAACCAAAGCGCTTGAATCCAATGACTGAAATTGCCCACATGATCACTATGTGCATGACTCAACCATACTCCATCCACAATATCTGCAGATAATCCTTGTTGTTTCAAAAACCGATTCACTTCAGCGCCACAATCCAAAAGCAACGTGCCCAACTCGCTCTTAACCAACACCGCAGTATGCTGGCGGGAAGAAGAAGGATGTCCAGAAGCTGTGCCTAAAAAGCTGAGTTTCATTCTTTTCCAAATTACGCTATTTTTTTTTAATCGTCACAACTTTTTTCGTCATTGACAGTTTATTACAGTTGTCGAGATTCTTTTCCTGCATGAAAATGGTGGCAGGCTTCTGCTTTTTTCTGGTCACATTTCTTTGGGGCACTTTTTATTCCGTAACCAAGGAAGCCCTAGAACGAATCGACCCCATCATTTTTGCCTTTCTGGAAACCAGCATGACTTTGCCTTTTGCCATGGGTGTTTTAATATGGCATCGTAAAAAACTTTTTTATGAACTCTGGAAAAGTGGCATTGTTTTAGGTTTTCTTCTTTATCTTAATCTTCTCACTGCAGCGATTGCATTAACTCACACTACTGCAACCAACACCGCTTTTTTCCCTTCGATTAATGGCATTCTTGTTACCCTTATGGCATGGTTGATGCGAAAAAGTTATATTTCTCCGATGACTTGGGTTGCAGGAACCCTTTCGCTTTTGGGAACGATTTTATTGATTATAAGCCATTCCAGTTTTCATGGACAATGGCGCGGCGATTTGATCGCTCTTCTGGCACCCTTTTTTTATGCCTGCTATATTTTTCGAATCGATTACGACACCCGTGGCTTTACCCAAACACTATGGCCTCTCATTGGCATTGAATTAATTACTCTTTGCTTTCTTTGCGGAATTACCGCTTTTTTCTTTAGTGATTGGTCACATTTTCATCCCGATCTTCCTAAAGATTTTTATGTCATTGGCTATGTGGGTCTTTTAACGACTTTATTCCCCGTAATTGTTTCGACTCTGCTACAAAAATATCTTTCTCCCATTTCAGTCGCTTTTATCTTTATTTTGGAACCACTCTGGGGCGCGATGATTGCCGCCATTTATTTGGGGGAAAAGTTGAATTTCATAGGTTACTTAGGAGGAGGTTTGATTATATTAGCCAGCATGCTTAACACACTATCAAGCAGCGGACGTCAACAAACTGAAACTTAAAACTAACTCTTATTATTTGTATTATTAAGGAACCAGAACCGGTTGAGACGCTGGCGTCCTAATCGATTCTGCTATTTGAGGATTTTCCATAAGTGGATGATGAATGACCTGAAGTTGCGCTGGACTCTTGGATGCATCAAATTCTATAGAAGCATCCGGTGTTTTATCTCCAGAAGCAATTTCTAAAATATGAAATGTTAAAGCCGATGCGGCATTTTTATCGTTAGTATCTGAAACAAAAAAACCATTGCCAGCATTTTTGGGAAAATCGTTTCCCTTCGTTGTAAAATATTTTTCATGATTTCCTGCCCCCATAATCATGGTAATACCCTTAGGATTAGAAAACTGTTTTCGAGCATGGATTGCTAAAGTTTCTGGGTTAGCAAACTCCAGATCGCCTGTCTTATCAATTAATTTTGTGACAACTCTAACTTCAATACCTGCAGCAGCCGAATCTTCTTTAAGAACCGCTATTTGAGCTTTAGCCGCCTCTAAGTTTGCTTTTTCATTACCGTCTTTATAAATAACGATATCAATTTCAACTACTCCTCGTGAAGAAACTTTGCCCATTGAAACTCTTTCCATACTACCACTAATTGTTGGGTAGGTAATTTGAAGCTCGCTTCCTGGAAAAGCCTTAATCTGATCACTGACAACGCGATTTGCGGTTGTATCTTTTAACGCGTTGAAAATTAAAGGCTCTGAGCGAAATGTTGCTGGATTTTTCCCATCTTCCACACGACGAAATTCGATTTCAACCACATCCATAGGCTCATGAGTCACGGGATCATAGCTCGTTAGGAAATGCTTGCGTATTTTTACGTTATCTGGCCAATTTTCTTCCGTAAACTGAATATAAAAAGCTCTTTCAGATTGCGTGACTTCCATAGATAAATCTGAAGGAAAAGAAATATAGGTTAATTCTTTAGCACTGCCCCATTTTTTTATCGGAAAATGTTCATGAATAAACGGATTTTTAAGAGGATGAAGAGGTTGGCCATCTTGATTATAAACTTTGTTTCGATCCCAAAAATCGTAAATATAATCGCCTTTGGCTTCATAAATTTCTCCATCGGCAGTGATAAGTCCCGTAGTGGAATCAGTTTCTACTTTTTTAGGGTTTAATTTTTTATCTTTTGGGTTAATATAATAAAATTGTTCGCCTATTTTTATAATATCTTTTTGTGCAACAATTAAATAACCTTGCTTGTCATAGTAATTACCTTTTTCATCCTTCGTAAAACCTTTTTCCTCAATAACATATTTCATCTGACCCAAAGCTATTCTTCTGCGAATTTCATCTGGCATAATTCGTTGTTCGGGATCATAATTTACAAAATATGCATCTTTATATTGTCCATCGACATAGGCAACGTAACGTTCTATGCCTGGTTCAAAAGTAGGACTAGTGACTTGTAAATTTGAAATTTGCCTAAAATTTTTATCAACAAACTGGTATCGAGAATTTTGAGAAGAAATTTGTCCAAAGGCCCTAGTCGCATGTTGAGCTTTATTTTTTGGATCGTCTTTTTCTTTAGTCATAATTTTAAAATAAAACACAAGTTCTTAAAATTGCAATTTATTATGTTTTATTAATAATTTTTATATTATGGGTAATAAATCTTTATTCAATATATTGACGAACCAAAGATTAATGAACAGTTGGCACAACATTAGGCTGAGCGGGTGATTGCTGATTGCTAGGTGATGCCGCTTTATCCCAAATAATGTCCATGCGTGTTCGTCCCCCCATCTCATTTTTAATATCTACTAATAGATGATTATGACCTAATTTAATATTATCTAAATTTTGATCGGGTTTTGGGAAAACACAACTTATTTTGGAAGTTTTATCTGTTTCTTGCACGACACATTCAGGTTTAGTTATCTTTGCTGGTGAAGGAGGCGTATTCGATGTAGTTGGCAAAGCAGCCTTTTCCCAAATCAATGTCATGTCGTTTTTTTGGCCATTGCTTCTGGCTTCAACTTTCATTCCAGGAATATTTAAATCCCAATTACCTAAATTTAGTGCTTCAGAATTTTTTGGGTCTATATCATTTCCAACCATCGCTGTAACTTTTCCATTTCCATTTTCAGTTTTTATAACCTCCCATTTTCCAAGACGTTCTTCGGTAGTTGCTGGTTCTAGTGATGTGGTTTCAGTTTTCTCTGGAGTGTCGGGCTCCTCAGCGTTATCAGGCTCTTCAGTATCATGATCTGAAGAAGCGTTTAATGCTTCTCGAGCCTCTTGCTGCTCTCTCTCGAGAATGGCGCGTTCCTCAGGAGTAAGCTCTATAAGTTTTTTTGTTTCGTCATCCAACTCTATGAGAGATGGAGATGGTCCCAAAGGTTGAATATTTTGACCTGGTAAGGTAACCATAGGTTGAGCAGGCATTGGTGAGGGCATTAAGGGCGAAATTTGATCCAACGAATTTTGAATATCCGACACATCTGAATCAACAGCTTTAGAGTTGGCGAGATCAGGCTCAACGGGATTTTCAATTTCCACATTTTCAGCCAGTTCATCTTCGGCTATTGATTCATCTGGCTCAATAATATCAATCGATTGCTCGCTCTGTTGCTCTTCTCCCATAAAGTTTTTACATCTAAAAATTAAAAACTGCCCGAAATCTTAATTCCTGCTTGTTGTAAATGTCCTTCTTTAAATTGGCCAGACACACTGATTTGCGGATCAACTTGGCCCCAATTAAACTTTCCTCTCACACCCAATTCTTTAATCTCAGGTTTACCGTGATTCAAGCCCGGCTTAATGATAGGCTCAATTTCTGCATCTTTTCCTACTTTAAAAGATAATGGATTTTTAAATTTATTTTGTTGGGAAGTTTGAAATGCGTCCGAAATTCCTTTCATGTTATTCACAGCATTGGCTTGGAGGGGATTATCAGGCTGCGGTTGCATAAAAGCTTGTCGAAATTCGGCTTCTGTAGTTGGCACACCAGGCTTCGGTCCAGAAGATCCATTAAGAATTTCTGCAATGGACTTTTCAAACGGACTATTATCTTTGGGATGATAAGTTAAATCTAACCCTTGAGCGCCTGACTGCTGTTTTTCTTCTTCCATAAATTAAAATCCTCCTGAAACTGTGACGCTAGCTTTTTGGAATTCACTATTTTTGAATTCGCCTTTAGCTTCAATTTGCCCCCAATCAAATTTTCCCTTTACACCTAATTCTTTGATTCCGGGCTTACCTCCAGTAAGTTCAGGTTTAACGATAGGCTCTACCTTAACACCATCACCCACTTCGAATGACAAAGGATTTTTAAATTCAGATTTAGGAGGAGTCTGATCTTTTCCATCCTTTAACCTTTTATCCCAATAGTCATAGCTCTCAAAAGGTAAACGCCCCTTAAAGGCTTCGTCAATTCCTTGACGTCGCAGTTGCTCATTAGAAGGCAAATTAGGATTTAAATCCTGCGTAAGCTTAAATTTTTGCTCAAAAAAAGTTAAATCTTGATTCGTTTTTTCTTTAAATTGATCGGCAACTCCGAAAGAAAACGCAGATTCTTGTTTTTGATTTTGCTCATTTTCTTCCATGATCGCAAATTTATCCCTAAAAGGTAAAAGATCAAGTTGAAAAGTAAAAAGTTGAGTTTAATGGTCAGAAATGCGCATTTCGCTAAACGAAACCGTCAAATCATCAATAGCCAATCCGTGATCGTTGATGCCCTCATCATCACGATCGAACCAACGAATCCAAAAGCTTTCACCTGGCGGAATTTTAAGGTTTTGGATTTGATAGTAAACGCTCACTTGATTAGCAGGATCGTTACCATCGATTGACCCACCTTTAACGGATTGCGGACCCGTAAAACCTAGGTAATCATAACCATAAGACCATCCCATATTTTCGGTATCGGCTGTAAAGTCTTCACTGCCAACCCGATAATAACATTGAAGAAAAGTTTTTTGCGTGTCGTTATCGCGCCATTGTTCGCCTGTGTAAGAAATGGTAACAGAAGTAATAGTTTTTGAAGTACGATTGATAAAATAAACACCAAAAAAATGCTCTTCTTGATCACCCAAAACATTTCCCGCAATACTACCTAATGCTCGATCTGAAGAATCCCTTTTACCAAAATGGTAGGGAAAAGGTGTAGCCAACGATCCATCGGAAGCTGCAATAAAGCGCGGTGTTTTGGTTTTGGCACGATTTTCAGCCATTACATAATACCAACCCGGCAAAGTTTTGTTATTGATCCAAGGATTCACATCGCGATTACCAAGACTATCAAAATTTTGGGTGTAAGGTTCGGCCAAATTCGTAATTAAAATCTGGGCATTCCCCCGAAAATAAAGTCCCATCCATGCGAGAAAAAAGAGTGCTTTGAAATAATGGCTCATGGCAAGTTCTGTAACTTTTTAATCGGTTTTAATCTTGCCGCCCCAGGAAAGGATTTTAGCTTTGGCGCCTGCGGCTTCGGCTTCGGCAATTTGGTTGTTCCGAACATAGGCTAGGGAAAGGCTGGTCCAAAGAATTTGATCGTTAGGATTAAGTTCCGTAGCATTTTTGCCAGCTTGAATCGCTTCCTCATAACGCCCTAATTTCATAAGCGCCATACCCAGCGCATGCCAACCATCCACAAATTTCGGATCTTGATCGACGCATTGCTGATAAAGCTCCACCGCTTTTTCCAACTCGCCAATAGCCAGTTCACTGTTGGCAGCTTCAAAGAGTTCGTCAAGATTGGGCATGGAATTAAAAGAACGACCCTAACGGGATTCGAACCCGTGTTACTGCCGTGAAAGGGCGGTGTCCTAGGCCTCTAGACGATAGGGTCTCAGTTACAACTTTATTTATATGCCTAATTTTAGCTTAGAGCGCAAATGGTTTTTATTGTATTGAGAAAATAAAAAAATCCGATCGAGCTAAACTGATCGGATTTTTAAATAGCTCAAAGGGTCAACTATTTTACTGTCACTTCATTAAAAACATTGGTGAAAAAGGCAAAGCCAGGCGTGTTGCTTACTGTTCCTTCCACTTTGATAATCAATGTCACAGGAGAAGCTCCAGCAGCAATACCAACACCTGCTCGGGTGTCCTTGGTGCTTTGGAAAGTAAAATCAACCCCTTTCTTCGCTAACTTACCTTTAGCGACTTTAAATTTTCCGGCCGTTGTAAAAACTAAATTGGTCGGTTCATTAGTCCCTCCAAAAGCCTTATAAAAAACTTTAGTCACAGGATTGATATCTGATGACACAAACCCTTTGAGATTAAAGCCCTTAGCGCCTTGAAATTTAAGCCTTTTATCTTTCTTGGGCTTCTTGAGATCCACTGCAACTCCTGGCAACGGCGCGCTGAAAGTGATAGCGACATCGTCTATCCCTAGAAGATGATCTTCAACATTAAAACCAGCGTCATCAACATCAAACCAGCGAATGGCAAAACTTTCTCCTGGGGGAATGTTTAACCCTTCAATAGAATTTTGTATGATTTTTTGATTAGCTGGATCGTTTCCATCAAGCTGACCAATTCCTGAATTCTTAGGAGAAACAAAATTGAATTTAGGAGCCGGAGTCCAACCTACATGGACAGGATCTGCTATGAAATTAGTCCCTCCTCCCACGCGATAAAAGAATTGCAAAGATTGGATCAGATTTGTACTATCTCTCCATTGCTCACCTTTATAAGAAAGATCAACCTTTGTAATAGTATTACTAGAGTCATTGCTAAATATAGCGCCATAGTAGTCTTCTGTTAAAAAAACAAAGATAAGGCCAGCACTACTCCCTAAAGCTCTATCTGGTGAGTTATTGCTACCAAGGTTAAAAAAACCAGCAAACAATGCAGTGGCCCCATCATTAGTGGATAGTCCTGAAATAGGAAAATCATTCGTTCCATTAATCCCAACATTGTAAAACCAACCGGGTAAAGTTAAATTATTAGACCAATTCACATTGGTTGTTCCTAGACCATCAAAATTTTGAGTATAAGTCTGCGGCAAGTCACCACTAATTAAGATTTGCGAGCGTCCCAAATAAATAAAACTCAAAAAAGCTATAATAGAAAGAGTTTGTGTTATTCTTTTCATAATAATTTCCTTTGTTAAGCAGCCTTTAATAACAGAAATTAAAAATCACACAATACAAAAAAGGTTAAAAAAAACAAAAGCCGACCATTTAAATGGTCGGCCTCAGGAATTGTTAGCTAAAAATTTATTATTTCACCTTAACATCAGTGAATACGTTGGTAAAAATAACTTCATTATTATGTGCGCCACCTGTTATTTTGACAAGCAACGTCACAGGACTAGCTCCCGAAGCAATACCAACACCAGCTTTTGTTGTCTTGGTGCTTTGGAAAATATTTTTAACATTCTTTTTCTTAGCCAACTTACCTTTGGCTGCCTTAAATTTACCCGCATCAATAAAGGTCAAGTTAGTCGGGCTGTTTGTCCCACCAAATGCCGCATACGATGCTTTGGTAACTGTGTTGCTTTCCGAAAAAATAAAACCTTTAACTTTAAAACCTTTTTGCCCTTTGAACTTCAACTTTTTACCCACTTTAGGCCTCTTAAGCTCAATCGTTACGCCACTCAAAGCAGGTTTGTTGAAAGTCACCGATACATCATCAATTCCCACACCTTGATTGGTAGTGAATAAATCATCTAAATCCGACCAACGAATCCAAAAACTTTCTCCCGGAGGGATATTCAAGCCGCCAATCGAAGAGGTTAGCACAACACGATTAGCCGGATTATTACCATCCAGCGCGCCCGAGCCAAAGTTCTGTAATGTAGTAAAATCCAATGCATCTTGAGAAGTCCAACCCACATTACTAACATCAGCTATAAAATCGGTTCCCCCCACGCGATATAAAAATTGAAGCGTATGAGGAAATAGCGTGTTATCCTCCCACTGTTCTCCCGCATAGGAAATACTCACTTGATTTACCGCTTCACTGCTATTGTTAATGAACTGAGCGCCGTAAAAATGCTCTAAAACCACAACACCGGCAAATAATCCAGAAATACTACCCATGGCACGATCTGACGAGTTAGCAGAACCAAAATTATAAGTAAATGCCGTTGGAGTCACTGACCCATCCGTAGCAAACAATTGAAAAGCTTCAATATTACCTCCACCATTAGTAGAAATTTGATAAAACCAACCCGTTAGGGTACTATTATTGGTCCAATTCACACTGTTAGTACCAAAACTGTCAAAATTTTGGGTATAGCTCTGGGGCAAATCACCGCTAATTGAAATTTGCGAATGTCCCAAATGAATAAAACTCAAAAAAGCTGCAGTAGAAAGAATTTGTGTTATTTTTTTCATAGTAATTTCCTTTTAACACTCTTTATAACAAAACTAAAAAATATTCAACAAAAAAGTTCAAAACAAATAAAAAGGCCGATCCAAATCTAATTGGATCGGCTTTGCAATAATCTGAAAAATGCTAATTATTTTATCTTAACATCACTAAATGTATTAGTGAAAGTCACTTCACTAGCATCATTACTACCACCAAAAACTCTCACTAACAACGTCACTGGCGATTCAGTCACCCCTACACCAGGTTTTGTTGTTTTTGTGCTCTGAATAATGGCTTTAACTCCTTTTTTCTTAAACAGTTTGCCTTTAGTCAAAATCTTAAATTTACCCGCATTGATAAAGGTCAAGTTGGTCGGACTATTGGTCCCTCCAAATGCCGCATACGATGCTTTAGTAACTGCATTACTTTCAGAAAAAACAAAGGCTTTCAATTTGAAACCTTTGCTGCTCTTGAATTTTAATTTCTTGCCCACCTTCGGTTTCTTCAACTCAATGCTTACTCCACCCAATACGGGTGCCGGATTAATACCATTGAAGGTAATATTCACATCGTCAATCGCCAAATGATCCCCTACACCAGCATCAAAAAGGTCCGCCCAACGAATCCAAAATGTTTCACCGGGAGCAATATTTAATGAAATATTAGCATTAAGCGCCGTACGATTACCGGGAGCATTACCATCTACAGTAACATTCATCCCTGCATTATTAGGGCTGGTAAAATCAAGCGCGGGGAAAGCCGTCCATCCTATATTATTCGTATCACCCAAAAAATCACTTCCTCCAAGACGATAGAAAAAATTAATGACATGAGGCGTAGCATTATTATCTCGCCACTGTTCGCCATTGTAACTTACATTAACATTAGTAATAGTTCCTAACGAGTTATTAACAAACCTAGCACCATAAAAAAATTCATTTGTAATTTGATCCAAGATGAAAAACCCAGGTCGCGATCCCAAAGCCCTATCTGCATCGGCGGTTGTTCCCAAATTAAGAGCCGCAGGCGTAAAAAGAAATGGAAAAGTTCCATCGGATTCCACCAATTGAGAGACTACTCCAGCATCAAGGCCGTTCGTACTACGAACATACGACCATCCTGCAATAGTAGATTCATTCGCCCAAGGAACTGTATTCGTTCCCAAGCTATCAAAATCTTGAGTGTAATTTTGCGGCAAACTGCCCGTGATTGAAATTTGTGATTGTCCTAAGTGCGCAAAGCCAACCAAGCTTGCAACACAAAGAAATTGTGTGATTTTTTTCATAATTCAATTTCTCCTTTAATTTCTTTTTATTACTCCATCGAGTTAAACAATTAAACAAAAAAATGCAACAACTATAATAATAAAAGAGCCGATCCATGGATCGGCTCTTGAAATTTTTAGAAGTAAATCTTTAACTACTTTATCTTAACATCACTAAATGTATTAGTGAAAGTCACTTCACTAGCATCATTACTACCACCAAAAACTCTCACTAACAACGTCACTGGCGATTCAGTCACCCCTACACCAGGTTTTGTTGTTTTTGTGCTCTGAATAATGGCTTTAACTCCTTTTTTCTTAAACAGTTTGCCTTTAGTCAAAATCTTAAATTTACCCGCATTGATAAAGGTCAAGTTGGTCGGACTATTGGTCCCTCCAAATGCCGCATACGATGCTTTAGTAACTGCATTACTTTCAGAAAAAACAAAGGCTTTCAATTTGAAACCTTTGCTGCTCTTGAATTTTAATTTCTTGCCCACCTTCGGTTTCTTCAACTCAATGCTTACTCCACCCAATACGGGTGCCGGATTAATACCATTGAAGGTAATATTCACATCGTCGATGCCTAAGAAATGATCAGCATTTACTGTATTAAATAAGTCTGCCCATCGAATCCAAAATTCCTGACCCGGGGCAACGTTAACATTGACTGAACCATTAACAGGTGTTTGATTAGCAGGCAGATTACCATCTAAAACTCCTGCCGCTGCATTCTGAGGACTAGTAAAATCAAGCGCTGGTGTTGCGGTCCATCCTATATTACTAGGATCGCCTAGGAAATCAGACCCTCCCACACGATAAAAAAAACTAATAGTTTGCGGATTGGCGTCTGCATCTCTCCATTGTTCTCCCACATAGGAGATAGAAACATTAGTAATAGTTCCTGCAGTATTGTTAATAAAGCGTGCGCCATAAAATAATTCATTAGTATTAGCAACAGCTAAAGCTCGCGAACCTAGGGCACGATCAAGATCAGCTGAGCTACCAAAGTTAAAACCAAGCGAAAAAATTGCGTTCCCATCAGAGGCCAGAAGACTAGGCACTGTTCCTGCATTGGTTGAATTAGCCGAAATGACATATAGCCAACCAAGAATAGTGGAATTATCCGTCCAAGTAACATTGTTCGTTCCCAAGCTATCAAAATCTTGAGTGTAATTTTGCGGCAAACTGCCTGTAATTGAAATTTGTGATTGTCCTAAGTGAGCAAAACCTACCAGGCTTGCAACACAAAGAAATTGTGTAATTTTTTTCATAAAAACTAATTCTCCTTTTTTTCTTATTAATTTTGAAGTTGATTTTTTTAGAAAGTAAAAAAAACTTTGCAAGTCAAATCAATTAATTCGCCCAAATTTTTTCTCTAATTCGTTATGATTCAACAAAATAAGCGTCGGCCGACCGTGAGGACAAGTATAAGGTAAATCGCAAGCCAACAAATCTTCAATCAACCGATCCACTTCCTCATTGCGAATTTTGTCATTGGCTTTAATCGCTTTTCGACAAACCGCGCGAACGATGACTTCTTCACTGAAATGACGTTTTGCCTTCGTTTCATTGCCTTGGATTTGCAGCTCATCCAAAATATCCTGAGTCAAAGAGGCAATTTTTTCGTGAGGAAAAAAAGGAGGCACAGCTTCAATAATAAAACTATTTTTACCAAACTCCTGAATCACTAACCCTGCTTTTTCCAAAAAATCTCGGATCGATTTCAAAAAAGCAGTTTGCGAAGGTGAAAGTTCTAATGAAATAGGAACTAACAACCGCTGGCTTACCGCCACACCGGCGATTTTCTGTTTCAGCACTCGTTCGAATAGAACCCGCTCGTGAGCCGCATGTTGATCAATAATCACCAACCCTTGCTCCGATTCAGCAATAATATAAAGCCTCTGAACAATACCCAAAAGCCGCAATCTCAAAGGCCCATAATTTTCGTAACCCTTACTTTGCGTCTGAGGTTGAACCCGCGACAAAGGTAAAGGCAGATCCAAAGGCATCACCTCGGGTTGAGGCAAAGGACTTGGCACAACAATATGATTATTATTAAAAGACTGTTCAACTGCTTGGGAAAAAGCATAACCCTTATCAACAACAGGAGCCAATGGGGCAGGCACTCCATTACTCAAAGAAACCGTTAAAGGCGCAGGTTGAGGGGCTTGAAGCGCGTTTCGAATAGCAGCCACTAAAAATTGGCGAATCTGAAAATCTTCGCGAAACCGAATCTCACGTTTAGCAGGATGCACATTCACATCGACCGTTTCCGCAGGAACTTTCAAAAAAAGAACCGCAATAGGGTGTCGCCCTTTCATCAAAGCATTTTGATAGCCCTCGCGAATCGCATAATACAACGTGCGACTCTCCACAGGACGCGCATTCACAAACCAATACTCATCCGTTTTCGCACTGCGACTCACACCCGCTCGCCCAATCCAACCCTCTAAACACAAACCATGCTCCTGCGCCTTCACCAGCACTAACTGTTTCACCCATTCGCCCCCCAACACATCCTCCAAACGCCGCTCTCCCGAAGAAGTCGCAGGCAATTGATAAAGCGTTTTGTTATCGACTCGATAAGTCCATCCCACACCAGGATGCGCCAAAGCATAAGTTCGAAACAACTGCTCCAAATGTCCCGCCTCCGTTTCCACCGAACGCAAAAACTTTCGGCGACCGGGCACATTAAAAAAAAGATTTTTTACTTCGATCTGCGTCCCAACAGGCACGCCAACCTCCTTCACCGTCTCAATTTTTCCACCAGCAATAAAAACCTCTGTGCCGCCAGCCGCGCCCGTTTCTGCTGTGCGCAACCGAAACCTCGAAATCGAAGCAATACTCGGAATCGCCTCACCTCGAAAACCCAAAGTATGAATCGCTTGAATATCTTGCGTGGTTCGCACCTTGCTCGTAGCGTGCCGCTCCAGACAAAGCAATGCATCATGACGATCCATTCCTTGACCATCATCCGTCACACGAACAAGTTGACGCCCACCAACTTCCACTTCGATATCAATTTTTTTTGCGCCCGCATCAATACTATTTTCAATCAACTCTTTTAAAACCGACGCAGGCCGCTCAATCACTTCCCCCGCAGCAATCTGATTCGCCACTAATTCATCGAGAAGCTGAATGCGATTAGGCATGAAATTTGTGCTTCAACTATTTTTGAGACCGATTAATTCCAACAGCCTCGTCAAATCATCTGCATTATAATAATCCATCTCAAGCCGGCCTTTGCCCTTTTTGTCGGGATGTTGAACAATACGCACATTCGTTGTCAGATGCTGACGAAGTCGCGCTTCCAAATCGCGAAGATAAGCGGGCTGCGAAAAAGCTGAAGAAGCGCTGGAACGCACTCGCGAGCGTTTCGTTTTTGCCACCCCTTGGATCAAAATCTCCACCTGTCGCACCGAAAGATTTTCTTTTATGATGCGATCTGCAATCTGTCGCTGCAAAGAAGCTTCTTTCACTCCCAACAAAACTTTAGCATGCCCTGGAGATAAAAGATCTTGTGCCACGAAATTTTTGACGCCTGCTTCCAATTCCAAAAGTCGCAACGCATTCGCCACACTCGCGCGCGCTTTCCCCACTTTTTGCGCGATTTGGTCTTGAGTGAGATCATATTGAGTTTGCAACTGAGCATAACCTTCTGCTTCCTCAATCGCATTGAGATCTTGTCGTTGCAAATTTTCGATAAGCGCAATTTCCAACAATTCTTCATCATTCGGTGAACGCACAATCACGGGAATTTCCTGCAGTTGAGCCAACTGCGCTGCGCGCCAGCGACGTTCCCCAGCAATAATTTCGTAATGATCGCCCTTCCTACGAACCAATAAAGGTTGTAAAATGCCTTGGGTGCGAATGCTAGCAGCCAGCTCTTCCAGACTTTCTGTAGAAAAATTTTTGCGCGGTTGAAAAGGACAAGGTTGCAATAAATGATGAGAAATTTTTTGAACCGTGTCTTGCGAAGGCAACGCGCGAACCGGATTGGAATTGGCATTCAAGAGCGCGTCCAAGCCACGTCCCAGCGGCCCAGAAGATTTGGAAGATTTAGCAGGTTGAGTTGACATTGCAGAAGATTAAACTTTTGTTAAGATCACGTCAATCATGAGCCGCTGGTTATTTGTAAGTATCTTTATTTTTTGGACCATCACAGGTTGTTCATCTCACCAAGAAGAACTGCAAATTTTAAAGATTGATCAAAAAGAGTTAAAAATCGAGCTCGCCGATTCACCACAAGAATGGGCCAAAGGGCTCATGTATCGAAAAACGCTACCTAAAAATCAAGGCATGCTTTTTGCATTTCCTCAAGCGCGGCGCGCTTCGTTTTGGATGCAAAACACTTATGTGCCACTCTCCATTGCTTTCATCAATCGCGAAGGCGAAATTCTCGAAATTCATGATATGCAGCCTTTGGATGCCACGCCAATTCAAAGTTTAAGCAGCGATATTTGGTTTGCTCTGGAAGTAAATCAAGGCTGGTTTGAACGGAATGGAGTCGAAGTTGGCGATAAAATAGAAGTGAAACATAAGAAATAAAAAGCTTTTTATTTCTCTGTGTTCTCTGTGGCTTAAAGCTTTTTGACTAAATAATAAGTCGACCAGGTTTGGTGTGCCTCCAAATAAGTCATCTTTTTTCCCGAATTCAATGCATTCGGCGGCGCACTCCAAGGTTCCACACAAAGATAAGGAGAATCCAATTTCGCTGTCCAAAGCGCGCAACAGGGCAAAGTATTGCCATCGGCTTCAATGACTGTGGTTGCACCCGAATCGCGATTGACCAGTTCAAAATGAAACTGAGTAATTCCCTCATAAAAACGCGTCTGCGCCAAAGAAGAATTCAAAAGAATTTCTTTTGCTTCGGGCTTGATCGGATCCGCAGCGGGTCCACTCACCAAATAAAGTGCTTCCGCCTCCGGAACGCGCAAAAGATAAGCCGATTGCGGTGCGTCTAGCTGAAAATAAGGATGAAAACCCAAATGAATCGGCATGGGTTCCGAAGATAAATTTTTAATCTGCGCTTCAGTTTTTAATCCTGCCTCGCTCAAAGTATAAGTCAGTTGAAATTCAAAATCCCACGGAAAAAGAAGTTGAGTTAACGAATTACTAGCAAGAAAAAGTGTTGCCGAATCCGAAGTGTGATGAACCAATTTCCAAGGCAGATAACGAGCAAAACCGTGTTGCGGCAGGGTGAACGATTTATTTTGATGGTGATAAATATGCAGTTGATCGTTATGGCTCACCTTTCCCGCAATGGGAAAAAGAATCGGACTGCCAAAATAAATTTGTTTGGGGTAAAGCGACCAAGCATTTTCGGGAAAATGAATAACAGGCCGATTTTCCACCGTGTAAGAAAATAACATTCCGCCACAAGCAGGAGCAATGCGCGCTTGCTGATTTTGATATTGCAGCGTGAGAAAAGGCTCAGGCGAGTTCATTAGGAACTGAGGTTAAATCGAGTTGGAGCAGGAGCAATTCTAATTTTTGATAAGGTTCTGTACCGCCTTCAAAAAAATGAAAATAAGCATAAAAAATAGTTTCCAAATTATGCAACCAATGCGAAAGCGGCTGTTTACCCGCCTGATTGGCTACCCGAGCAATTCGAAAAGGCGTAGGCAATTTTCCCTCTGCATTGCGCGTGAAAATCGTTTCTGCTTCAGGCCTCCACTTCACTGTGTAACCAGAACTCGGCATTAACCATTTTTTATCCAATAAAATACGACATTGCACAACCAATCGAATGTGATGAGCTAGATTTACCAAAAGTCCCATGGGATTTTCTTCCTGAAATTGAAGTTGCCTCAATAAAACAATGGCGCGATCAAATCGATTTTCCACCACTGCATCGCACCACGCCCACAGACTCTCTTCGCTCGAGGGCGAAATCATTTGTTCCACATCATCCAATGTAATCTGAGATTCTTGTGCGGAGTATAAATAAACCTTTTCCGCTTCCTGTTGCAACAATCGATGATCCAAACCACAAAGTTGCACCATCGCATCAATCGCTCGAGGGTCAATGCGTTTACTCCAATTCTTAAAAAGCGTCTCCACAAAATGAGCCGCTTGATTTTCCCAATTCCTTTTTTGCCCTGTCGTTGGAAGATCGAACACTTCAGTTCGACAAAGTTTCTCTAACTGTTTGAAAGCAGTGCGACGCTTGTCAGGTTTTGGAGCCGATAGTAAAAAAAGGGCTCCCGGCAAAATCCCCTTCTCTCCTTTTTCCAAAAGCTCAATCAGCGTCTCCACCGCTTCCTGCACTGCTTCGGATCGATTAAAAGGCAGATCACTCAGAAAAGTTGCGTTCTTTAGCCAAACTAATTTTTTATCGCCCAATAAACTCGAAGTTTGTAACGCTTCCAACGTTTTTCCTAAAATTGTCAGCGTGGCATCCGCGCTGTCCACCCAACCATCCAAAATTTCTAAAGCCCACTCATTTTGAGGTGAAAGCTGTTCGCAAAGCTTTTTAGCGCGCTGCTTAACCTGAAGCTCGTCGGAACCGGTAATAAAATAAGCGGATTGGTTTACCATGTCACAATTAGACTAGATAAATCATTTCAAATTTGAAATTTCAAATTTGAAATTAAAGTTAAGTGCGCTTAACTCTGAATCTATGGAATGGCTACACGCGCCTTGGCGAATGGAATATCTCACACAAAAAGGAGAAGATCGGCGTTGGATTTTTCAGGAAATCATCCAATCCAACGAAGACGAAAAAAATCTGGTCCTAGTGAGAGCAAAAAGTTGCTTAGCGCTACTGAATAAATTTCCTTACAGCACTGCCCACACAATGATTGTGCCTTATCGTATTATCGGCGATTGGACCGATTTGTCTGAAACCGAAATGCTAGAGCTTATGACATTAAGTCAGCGTCTAATCAAAGTTATCCAACAAGAATTCAAACCTGATGGCATAAATCTGGGAGTTAACTTAGGCGCCGCAGCAGGCGCAGGCATCGAAAATCATTTGCATCTTCATATCGTGCCACGCTGGTTAGGCGATCACAATTTCATGACTGTAGTCGGCGCCACACGTGTTTACCCAAGTGAACTTCCGGAAATTTGGAGGCGGTTGAAACTTCATCTCACTTAAAACTCATCGCCTTATTAATCAACCGAAGCAAGTTTCTATCTAAATTAAGATATCTCGTTTCTTCAAAAGAAAACCATTTTAATTCATGGCTTTCATCGCTGACTTGCAAATCGTCACGTTGCGAAGCCGCAAAAACAAATCGAACATCATAATGAAAATGAGCCGGCTCCTGGCGCTTAGCATTCACAGGAATTTCATGAATATCGAGATCGATAAAAGTTTGAGAGAAAACTTTTAAAGAAGTCATCCCTGATTCCTCTAGCGCCTCACGATAAGCCACCTCCAAAATGTTCTCATTGCCATCGCAGTGACCACCAAATTGCAGCCATTTATTTAAGATGCGATGATGGTTGAGTAAAATGGATCGGTTTTCAGGATCGATAATTAGCGCACTACCAGTAAAATGAGCCGGAAAACAATCGCGATAAAAGCATCGTGGCTCATTTTGAAGTAAATGTAACATTTTGAATCGAAAATCTTCCTCATCTGAAGATAAAAACGACGCATTCTGCAAACTACTCAATAATGAAAACATATATGATATTATCTTCGATAGAATTTTTACTGCAATGATAGAACTAGCGCTTTTTAATAAAAATAGGTAATCTCACAAAAAATTATGAAATTAAAAGATTTGAAATTAGCTTTTTTGATGGTTTTTTTATCAGGCTGTGCAGCGCCTCGGCAACAATTGAATTTGCCTTATGAACGCATGATGCCTGCGGATGAAGTAACACGACTACATATTTTCTTGGATCGAAGTGGGTTCGGACCGGGTAAACTGGATGGACAACGCGGCGAATTTACCGAAAAAGCATTGGAGCGTTTTGCTCGTTCGCGCGGGTTAAAAGCTAATTCTCCTGACCAAATCGAACGTCAGTTGCCGCTTCGCCAAATCAATCCGATTTACACTTTTTACCGAATTACTCCCACTGATGCTGCTCGAGTCGGCTCTTTGTCTGAAAAAGTGGAAGATCAAGCCAAACAGCGCGGATTGCCTTACACCTCTTTACTGGAATTCGTGGCGGAACGTTATCATAGCGATCGCGCTTTTATCCGAGCCATTAATCCCGGGAAAAATCTAAATCAACTTCGCGTGGGTGACACGGTTCGGGTGCCAAATGTAGCGCCTTTTCAAATCGAAACCTTGCGACAAAACGGTTACCTAATTCCAGCTAATCCCGCATTATCCAATCGCCATGTGGAAGTTAATCTGCATGCGCGCATGTTAGAAGTTTTTGAAGGAAAGCGACTCATCGCGGCTTTCCCCATTACTCCCGGCTCCAGCTCCATTCCCGCGCCGCGCGGAAATTGGAAAATTGTCGTAATGGCTTCGATGCCTTATTTTCGACATGACGAAAAAATGTTAAACGAGGGCATTCAAAGCACCAACTTTCATCAGTTACCACCTGGCCCGAATAGTCCTGTAGGCGTCATGTGGATGGGTTTGAATCGTCGAGGCATCGGACTGCATGGCACCAACAATCCTGAAACCATTGGCCGCGCAGCAAGTCATGGATGCATTCGTTTAGCCAACTGGGATTCCGTAAAGTTAAGTCGACTCGTCTCAGTAGGCACACCTGTGATCATTCGTTGATTTGAATGAAACTTGATTGCGTCTAAGATAAAGAATATGAATCGAACTATTGCTCGCATCGCTTGGATTGTTGGAATTTTACTTTTACTCCTTATCATTGCCGTGGGATCGGCAAATTATTATATCAACCAACCCGCTTTCAAAACGCGCGTGGAAAAAATGGTGTCAAAAGTGGTCAAAATGCCGGTAAAATTTGACGCATTAAAAATCCGTTGGGACGGCATCCGAGTTAAAAATCTTACCCTGCCCTACGCCGATGGCAAAAGTCAGACTCCCTTTGCTCAAGCTAAAAACCTAGGACTTTCCTTTTCTTTTTTGCGTTTGCTAACAGGAAAAGTGGTTTTAGACGCCATTATTTTGGACGCCCCTCGCATAACGCTCCAAGAATTTTCAACTGGAAAAGGCAATAAAATAGAACTCCCGAAAAATCCTAAAAAAGCCGAAGAAAAAAAATCGACAAACGAACAAGAAAATCAAACACCAGCACTTCCAGAAACTGAAGAACCTTCCTTGCCCACTCAAGCCCCTAAACAAAATCGTTTTGGCATCGATGAAGTAGAAGTCGCCGATGGCATGTTTCAATTTTTGGATAGCAAACAAAAAGCCAAAGTGCGCTGTGAAGGCATTCAAGCGAGTGGAGATTTTCTTACTGCTCCCAACGAATTGCAAAGTCAAGGCTCGCTAAAAATTCAAACCATTGTAATCGATCCCAACATCGAGTTAACTCATTTTAAATCACCTATTACCTATACCAACGAAGTTTTGCTTTTACCCAATTTTCAAAGCGATCTTTATCAAGGAAAAATTTCTGGCCGTTTTCGCGCGCGTTTTAATAAAGAACAAAAACCGTTCCGCAGCAAAATCAATGTCACAGACTTTGATTTGAAAAATTTTATAGAAACACGCAGCGACAAAAAAAGTCCAATCGCCGGCAAAGGCAATCTTAATTTTGAAGGGCAAGGCGCTTTCGAAGACGCCAAAAACATCACAGGAAAAGGCGATTTTCTTGTAAAATCTTTTGAAGCAGAAGGTCTAAAATTTTTTCGTGAAATAGGAAGTGTAATCGGTGTTCCGGGCTTAGCCGATATTACTTTTGATGAAGTGATCGGAAATTTTTATATCAAAAATCAACAAGTCATTATCGAAAGGGTAGAAACTCGACCTAAAAGCAACACAACTTTCATGGAAGGCCAAGGCATCATCGATTTTGAAGGAAATTTAAATTTCAGTGGCTCAATCACACTGAATTCCGGTTTAATTGGAGGACTTGGTCAACTATTGAACAAAGTCAAAATTAAAAGCAAAGAAGGCACGATCACCATTCCCTTTAAAGTTACCGGAACAACAGAAAATCCAAAAGTCCAAATTATTTCCTTCGACGGAGCTGGGGAAGCAATAAAAGGGCTGCTGGATTTGATCCCGGACATTAAATTTTAAAAATCTTATTTGCGAGAATAAGTTTCTAACGTTTCGCGATCGGTTTTCAACTTTTCCCAAATACCCAGCACCGTTTTAGCTTTTTTACTTAATTCCAATAAAGAGCCTGCAGACACTGTTCCTCCTTTTTGCAAACGTTGCCACATCACCAAATAATCCATCAAATTATCCTTCAATTCAGAAGTGCGAGGATGCAGTTTTAATTGAACACGTTTCAGTCGAGACAACGAATTTTCTACAGTTTCCTCTGGAATCGAATAAAGCGTTTGGCGCGAACCATACTGCGCCTGAGTAGAAGCATCATAATATAATGATTGCCAAAAAGGATTCAAAGCCACGAAAATTTCATCCAAAGAAGCTAAAAAAGAAAGTGTATTTGGCGTTTTTCCCTCAGCTCGCCGTAAAAGGTAACGAGCGGAAAGATGATTCGGGGCAAGCTCCAGCACTTGACGCAATATCGCTTGAATACGCGGCACTTTTAAATAAGCCTCGCTTGTTCCCATAGCAACTTTTTGCACCGAACTAAAAAGTTCAATGGCTTGATTTACTTTTTCTGGTTTGTCCACGCGCGCTAAAGCCAACGCATCCTCCAAAGTTGCTACAGAAAAAATTTGAATTTCACTCAAACTTTTTAAAGGGTAAAGCAAACCCATATCATCAATATCTTCCTCATTCGCAGTTGGAATAGCGACAAGCTGACAACCTGCCAAAGTTGCGCCACGGATTTTTTCAGGCGCTTTTCCTATTTTGCGCACGTTGTGATCCACCGTGATATCGCCTGTAATCGCAAACAAGGAATCGATTTTAATATCTTCCAATAAAGAAAGTAGCACCAATGTAAAAGCGGTGCCGGCAGAGCCCCCATCTTTATCACTATATTTATCGTCAAAACTTATCTTGATTACCCGCCCCGATTCCCAAACCGGATGCAACACCTTTACCGCCCGCATGGCTTCATCCAAAGAAATTGTCATATCTCGGCCCACTGCCCGATTAAATAAACAATAAGAAGTAAATTTCGGATCACCTTTTTCCACCGTAGCTATGATTTCCAAGGTGCCTCCTTGAAATTGACCATCCGGTTGCTGTCGTACTACCAATCCATTAATAGTGCTTTGCGACCGAACAAAGGATGCTGCACCTTTTTGATCCCCCTGCACAACTTCCGGCGCTTCCAATAACGAAGTCACGCTCGCTTCATCCACCACTTCTGACCAGTCAATCCAAGAAACGCTTCGCTTGAGTTTTTCTCGCTCTACAATAGCTGACTCATTGCGAGGATCCATTTCCACCACCAGATCCAGGAGATAATTGGCCAACTTATCATCATTTTCTGTACCACTTTTACGCAACTGCTGACTGGTAACATAAAGTGCGGTTGCTAACTCTGAACCATTCAGCAATTTTTCAGGCGATTTAGGTTTCAAACCGCGCGTTAATTGATAATTTGCAACTACAGCCGCCTCATAGTTAGGGGCTAACCGCAAAGCAATCGCAAAAATTTTACTACAAAACACTGCGTCCTTTCCTACAGGATCCGGTCTAGAAATTGCGGCCTGGGTTAATGTGGCAGCTGTTTGATCTTTTTCTTTTTCATTTAAACTTATTTTTGAGAGATCGAAAATTTCTCGATTAAGATTTGGCTCTTGATAAGCGCCCCACGATGAAAGGGTAACACTGAAACAAATAAACAAAAACAACCGCATAAGAATATTTTAATACTCAAAATCAACGATTGCGAGTCAAGAAAAGCTTGTTAGAGTAAGACACTTTTATTTTTTATGATGACTTCGGCCCAAATTCGTCAAAGTTTTCTCGATTTTTTTCGATCGAAACAACACACTATCGTGCCTTCTTCGAGTCTCATGCCGGACTCGCCCAATTTGCTTTTTACCAATGCCGGCATGAATCAATTCGTTCCATTTTTCCTAGGACAAAAAAACTGCCCTTATCGTCCCGCACGCGTCGCCGACACACAAAAATGCATTCGTGCCGGCGGCAAACACAATGATTTGGAAGACGTGGGATGGGACACTTATCATCACACTTTTTTTGAAATGCTGGGCAACTGGAGTTTTGGCGATTATTTCAAAAAGGAAGCGATTGAATGGTCTTGGGAACTCATTGTGAAACATTGGAATTTCCCTCCCGAACGACTTTACGCCACCGTTTATCAACCTGGTAAAGGCGATCCATCCGAATTTGATCAAGAAGCATACGAAATCTGGGAGCACATTTTTCGCGCAGCCAAACTGGATCCCAAAATTCATATCGTAAGCGGAGGCAAAAAAGACAATTTTTGGATGATGGGCGACACGGGCCCTTGCGGTCCTTGTTCCGAAATCCATTTCGATTTAACGCCCCAAGGAGACTCCCAAGGCAAACTCGTTAATCAAGGCGACGCGCGATGCATCGAATTTTGGAATCTAGTTTTTATTCAATACAATGCAACCGCCGATGGACAATTGCATCCTCTCCCCGCACGTCACGTGGACACGGGCATGGGCTTTGAACGCGCTGTAAGCTTGGTGCAGGGAACGCAAAATTTCCAATATTTTGATCGCTTAGCATCAAATTATGATACCGATATTTTTCGGCCCATTTTTTTATCTTTGGAAAAATTGTGTGACAAAAAATATACGGGCTCCTTACCCGCTTCTCGTGGGCCAGGGGCAACAGCACAAGAAAAAGTCGATGTCGCTTTTCGCGTAATCGGTGATCATATGCGAACGCTGAGTTTCTCCATTGCAGACGGCATTTTACCCTCCAACGAAGGACGAGGCTATGTATTACGCCGAATTTTGCGTCGTGCGGTGCTTTACGGAAGAAATTTAGATATTAAAAAGCCTTTTCTCGCTCAACTTGTGCCCGTCCTCATCGAACAAATGGGATCGGTATTTCCTGAGCTCCATCATAATCAAAATCAAATCAAAACTATTTTACGCGGAGAAGAAGAAAGTTTTCACCGAACTTTGGAGCGTGGCATGACTTTGTTTCACGAGGCTCTCAATCAACTTCATAATCAAAAAATTTTTCCAGGCGAAGTGGCATTCGAACTTTATGACACTTACGGTTTCCCATTCGATTTAACGGAACTTTTAGCTCAAGAAACCGGCGTTTCTGTGGATAAAATAGCTTTCGAATCGTACATGGAAATACAACGTAAACGATCCCAAGCTGCACAAAAGAAAACAACCATTGAAGTCACTGAAGTCTTAGACCAAGATGCCACACTCTTTGTCGGTTATGATCGTTTAAAAGAAGAAAGTCACATTGTCGCCATTAAAGATAATCTTATCGCAGTGGAGCAAACACCTTTTTATGCAGAAATGGGTGGACAAGTAGGAGACCAGGGATTGGGCGAAGCTTCAAATTTGAAATTTGAAATCTCTAACACTTTCCAATCAGCTCAAGGCACATTTTGGCACGAATTAAAAAAGCCAATTCCCTGCCAAATCGGAGACAAAATAAAATTAACAGTAGACTCAAAAAGGCGCCAACTCATTCAAGGCCATCACAGCGGCACACATCTTTTGAATTGGGCATTACGAAAAACGCTTGGATCTTCACTGAAACAAAAAGGTTCTTACGTAGGACCAGATCATTTGCGATTTGATTTTTCTTACCATCAAGCAGTGGAAGATAAAAAAATCAAAGAGATCGAATCACAAATCAACGATCGCATCAAGCAAGGTGACGAAGTGAAATGGTATGAAGAAAGTTATGATTTGGTGAAAAATGATCCCACTATTTTACAATTTTTCGGAGAAAAATATGGTGAGATTGTAAGAATCGTAGACATCGGCGGCTACTCAAAAGAGCTTTGCGGTGGAACACATGTGCGCAATACAAAAGAGATCGGCTTTTTTAAAATTATTTCCGAAAACGCCATCTCAGCAGGAGTGCGACGCATTGAGGCAGTCGCAGGGGATGCCATTTTTAATTATTTAACAGAAGCCGAAAAAAAACAAAATGAACGTTTTAACACATTGCAACACAAACGGGTTTTCTCAGAAACATTGCCCGAATTAAATCTCACACCCACCACCTCTCTTTCTCCTGAAGAAGTCTGGGAACAATTCGAGAAACGAGAAGAAATATTGCTAAAATTGGAGGCTGAAACACGCGAATGGGTCAAAGAACAACAAAAGTTAGAACTCGTCCGTTTTAAAGAGGAAGCCTTTGCCATTGCTCAAGAAATTTTAATAGAGAACAAAGACAAGCCCTACATAAAAAATCTCGGCGAACGAGAAATCAAATTATTACCATTCATTATCGATGGCTTGAAAGACAAAATGAAACAAGTCGTAGTTTTAGGAGCGCAACAAAAAGGACGCGCCAACATCATAGTTTGGGTGCCACCAACGCTAGTGGATCACTTTCATGCGGGAAAATTAATTCAAACCATTATCCCTTTTGTAGGTGGTAAAGGCGGCGGTCGACCCGATTTAGCTCAAGGCGGTGGCGATCAAGTCGAAGGCTTAAATGCAGCTTTAGAAAAAGCAAAAGAGTTGGTGATGTGAATTTATGAAACGAAAAGCGCCCCATAGCAAAGCAAGTTTTGATTCGATCGAGTCGGTCATTAAAGATATTCGCTCTGGCAAATTAGTGATTGTCGTGGACGATGAAGATCGTGAAAACGAAGGGGATTTAGTGGGAGCAGGCGCGAAAGCCACAGTAAATTCTATCAATTTTATGGCCACGCATGGTCGTGGTTTAATTTGCGCGCCAATCACCTTGGCTCGCGCAAAACAGTTGGGTTTGCAGCGTATGGTGTTAGATAATCGTGAAACATTCAAAACCGATTTTACTGTTTCTGTGGATGCCGCACACGGAATTTCAACGGGCATTAGCGCTTCGGATCGTGCCCATACTATTCGCTTGCTTGCCAGTAAACGATCCAGTCCGCGCGATTTGGTACAACCTGGCCATATCTTTCCTTTACAGGCAAAGGAAGGGGGTGTGCTACAGCGCAGTGGCCACACGGAAGCAGCTGTAGATTTAGCACGATTAGCGGGTCTTGATCCCACAGGGGTGATTTGCGAGGTGCTTAACGAAGATGGCAGCATGGCGCGCTTGCCACAGTTGCGTCTCTTTGCCGCCAAGCATCACTTAAAAATTTGTTCGATTAGCGATTTGATTGAGTTTCGACGTCGCAAAGAAAAATTAATCGAATTGGAACAGGTTGTAAAAA
Organism: Verrucomicrobiia bacterium; assembly: GCA_019694135.1. Taxonomy (NCBI): domain Bacteria; kingdom Pseudomonadati; phylum Verrucomicrobiota; class Verrucomicrobiia; species Verrucomicrobiia bacterium. The sequence goes on from JAIBCM010000005.1 coordinate 95,774, forward strand.
TGCCTACGGATTACGGCAATTTTACTTTGCATTTATTTCATTCAGTATTAGACGGCCAACATCATATCGCACTGGTAAAAGGAAAAATCGACAGTCGCAAACCTATTTTGGTTCGAGTGCATAGCGAATGTTTAACAGGCGATGTGTTTGGCTCCAGGCGATGCGATTGTGGTCATCAACTGCACGATGCTTTGCGTTGTATCGAAAAGGCTAGCAACGGAGTTTTGGTTTATATGCGTCAAGAAGGACGCGGAATCGGTTTTGCTGCTAAAATGCATGCCTATCGCTTACAAGAAAAAGGATTGGATACAGTAGAAGCTAACGTGAAATTAGGTTATCCCGCCGACTTAAGAGAATATGGTTTAGGCGCGCAAATTTTGTATGAGTTGGGCGTGCGTAAAATTCGTTTACTCACTAATAATCCTAAAAAAGTGGTGGGATTGACAGGTTATGGTATGGAAATTGTAGAACAAGTCCCCATCCAAACCAAACCCAATCGTCACAATAAAAAATATTTGAAAACGAAACAAAATAAGTTAGGACATTGGTTATAAAAGTTATGTTCATTTTGGCATCAAGTGCAAGCACTGTTCATCCCCTAGCGCTAAGCCCCTTTGTTTTACTACTTGGCATGATCGCTTTAATGCCTTTTATTAATCGGCATTGGTGGGAACATCATTATCCCAAGGTAGCAATCGCCTTAGGATTAATCAGCGTCATTTATTATGGATTCGCTTTGAATAATTGGACGCGAGTTCTTCACACGGCTCATGAATATGTCAGTTTTATTGCGTTGATTGGTTCTTTATTTGTCGTCGCGGGCGGGATTCATATCGTTGTGAAAGGAGAAGCCACACCCTTTCGAAACTGCATTTATCTGTTGATCGGCGCTATCTTAGCAAATTTTATTGGCACCACGGGCGCATCCATGTTACTGATTCGACCCTGGATTCGCACTAATCGTTATCGCATTACCACTTTTCATATTGTTTTCTTTATTTTTATTGTGAGCAATGTGGGAGGATGCTTAACACCGATTGGCGATCCGCCTTTGTTTTTAGGCTATTTAAAAGGAGTTCCTTTTTGGTGGGTGTTAGAACATTGTTGGGAGGCTTGGATGATCAGTCTTTTTGGCCTTCTAGCGATTTTTTATTGTTTCGATCGTCATAATTTTTTGCGCGCTCCCAAAGAAGTGCGAGAAATGGAAACGGCCAATGAAGAATGGAAAATAGGTGGATTACATAATTTATTTTTCTTAGCGGTCATTTTAGTGGCTGTCTTTATTTCCCAACCACTTTTTTTAAGAGAAGCCTTAATGATAGGAGCTGCAATCGCTTCTTATTATTTAACGCCAAATTATGTGCATCGAGCCAATGACTTTACCTTTATGCCCATCAAAGAAGTGAGTTGGTTGTTTATTGGAATTTTCGCAACAATGATGCCAGCTTTGGATTATTTATCCGTTCACGCACAACAGGGTAACATTCCTTTGCATTCAGAAATGCAATACTATTGGTTAACCGGAATGCTCTCCGGCATTTTAGATAATGCACCCACTTATCTCACCTTCTTGGCAGCCTCTTTAGGAACTTTTGGATTATCCATGGAAAAACCGAGTGATGTCATGATTTATATCACACAACACGACCATCATCTTGTGGCTATTTCGTTGGGTGCTGTTTTTTTTGGCGCTATGACTTATATTGGCAATGGTCCGAATTTCATGGTCAAATCTATTGCCGAAACAGCTGAAGTCAAAGTGCCCAGCTTTTTTGGTTACTTTCTGAAATACAGCGTTCCCATTTTGTTGCCGATTCTTTTAATTATCAGTCTGATTTTTTTCTATTTTCGATTTTTTTAAGAGATATTTAATTTGTTTTTTCGTTCCATCCAACGACAAATTACAATGCAAATCTCATAAAGAATCAACATTGGCACAGCCATCGCGCTTAAGGTAAAAAGATCAGAAGTGGGAGTAATCATAGCTGCTGCAATAACAATCACAACAATAGCATGACGCCGATATTTTTTTAAAAAAGCGGCATCCACAAACCCTAGCTTAGCTAAAATTAAAATAACAATGGGCAATTCGAACGATAACCCGAGCCCTAAAAGCATTTGCACACAAAATGCGATATAGTTTTTGGCTGTCCATTCCGTGGTATAGCCCATGCTAGCGCTGTAATTATGAAAAAACCGTAGAGTTTGGGGTAGCAACAAAAAATAACAAAAAGCAACACCTAAAGCAAAAAGCAAGCTACCTACTATAAACGCTGGCAACAGCATTTTTCTTTCTTGTGCTGTAAGCGCCGGCAATAAAAAATTGCCCAAAAAATATAACACAAAAGGAAGCGCAAAAACAAAGCCCGAAAAAAAAGCCGCTTGCAAACTCAACGTAAACGCATCCGCAACGCCTAAAACCCTAAGGAAATGAGCAGGATCAAGACCTGCCCAAATCAAAGGAAGATTAAAAAGTTTAAGAATCGTTTTAACAAAAACAAAACTGGCAAGCATCCCCACGATAATGGCAATGCCACTTTTGATAATCATCCGCCTCAAATCCTCCAGATGACTCAAAAAAGGCTTGGGCTCATCATGCATGGGGAATATTAGATATCGCTTGTAATCAAGCGCTCTTTATTTCATCACAACACCAATTTCTGCACGACGATTCTTTTGATAAGCGGCTTCATTGGCGCCGGGAACAGCCGGTTTTTCTTCGCCATAGGAATGTGTGTAAATCCGATTTGCGGCAACGCCCAGACCAATCAAATAAGCTCGCACAGACGTTGCACGTTGTTCGCCCAAAGCACGGTTATATTCCAAAGTGCCTCGTTCATCGCAATGACCTGCAATTAAAATAGATTTGCTAGTATTTTGAAAAAGCCAAGTGGCAATGCGATCCAACTTGCCTCTCTCTGAAGGGGCAATCGTGCTGCTATCCGTAGCAAAATAAATCGTGCCATTTTCTTTTCCGCCAGCGCGAAAAGTAGAGTAATCCACATCTTGATCGGGATTAAAATCGCCGCGTTGCGGTAGTTCGCTCATGTCGGTGTAATCACCATCATAAGTTCCCGTGCCAGCGCTGGAATCGTAGGGTTTCGAACTTTTACAAGCCGGCAAAAAAAGCGCAACTATCGGAAGAAGGAGAAGTAGATTTTTTTTCATTTTATTTTTATTTTAAGAATTTATTTGGAGCAACTGGGTTCCGTGCATTGACTTAGCCCAGTTTTGATTTCATAAGTTTCCAGAGAAAAAGTGTCTAACAAAACCAATTGGCCATTGCGAGAAAAAACAAGGTGACGCGAATTGCGAGTCCAACTGGGATCTTCGTTGTTGGAACTTTTAGTGAGTTGACGCGTCTGTTGTGTCTGCAAATCGTAAAGACAAATTTGAAAAGAACCCCCAATGCGAGCATTGAAAGCAATTTTTTTTCCGTCAGGTGACCAAACCGGCTCAGTCGCGTAGAGGAAACCCGTGTTTAATCGCTTCATGTCACCACCCTGAGCCGAAGCGATATAAATTTGAGGGGATCCTCGATCGTCACTAGCAAAAACCAACGAATCGCCATTAGGCGACCAACTGGGCGAGGCTTCAGCACCGCGCGTTTTGGTAACGCGAACCAAAGAACCACCACTTGCGCTCATGGTATAAATTTCAGGATTTCCACTTTTGCTAAGAGTTAGCGCAAGACGACTACCCGATGGCGAAAAAGCTGCTCCAGAATTTAACCCAGGAAATCCCGCAACACGATTGCGCTGGCCAGTTTTCAAATCAACCACATACACATCAGGGTAGCCACTTTTATAAGAAGTATAAGCCACTTGGCTAGCATCGGGAGAAAAAGCGGGCGAGCCACTGATGCTTCGATCACGAGTAATTTGACGAACGGCAACGCCGTCCAAACTCATCACATAAAGTTCTTTAGCGCCGGTCGCCTTAGAAATAAACGCAATTTGAGTGGTAGCGATACCGGGAGAACCTGTAATAGCTTGAACGATATCGTCGGCAAATTGATGAATCGTATCCCGAATATTGCCCATATAAGAGCGATTGAACATCACTTGATTTTGTCGCGCTTCAATTAAACGACTTTTTAAAGTGCTATCTTCCAATACACCTTCCACTCGGTAACGCGCTTGACCTTGAGAAACCACCTCAATCACGCCCGATTGTTGTAAATCTTTCATCAAAATATTTTTACCATCGGAAGAAACTTGAAAATTTTCGATAGAAACCGGAGCTTTTCCACTTCCAGTAATGACAACTTGAGCTTGAACACTAACAATTAAGAAAAGAGAGATAACACAAATAAAATAACGCATAACTTTTTTCTATAGCGACTTTTTTTTAAAATTCAAAAACAATAGAAATATCAGCAAATTGAGCGCCTAAAACCTCAGGCAAAGGCGCGCCTACGGATTTTACCTTGCGAGCAACCTCTTGAATGGAGTGATCAAATATAGCATTGCCTGAGCTTTGCTCCAAAGTTGTTTTTAAAATATTTCCGGATTTTCCGACTCGAATTTTTAAAATCGCAGCTAACTTATTATCGGCCCCCAGAGCGGGTTGATTCCAGGATTGGTAATAAACATCGCGAATTAAAACAAAATAAGCATTGGCCTCAGAAGTTTCTTTCACCCCATTCCAAGCACCGGATTGACCATCGGCTGAAGCACTAGCAACTCCTGCCTTACCCACCCTGCCTTGAAGACGATTTTTAATGTCATTTGCATTCATGGCAGAATTTTCAACCGGAGAAACTTGTGTGGACGCAGAAACGGGTTTGGAAGAGGCTACACGAGAAGAAGCGGGACGTTTGACTTCTTTGAGATTAACCGAAAGCGCAGAATTTTGTTTGCTAGGAGCAGACACTGAAGGTTTTACCATTGGCTTTGAAACAGGTTTAGGCACAGGTGCGATTGACGGTTTTTCTGGCTTCGGAGCTAGCGCTTTTACAGGTAAAGGCACGGGCGAAGCAACACCCGCATTCCCTTTAACCAAAGCCCCTTGTGGTAATAGCTGAAGGAGAGGCATTTTTTTAGGCTGACGAAATTTTCCTCCTAAGAAAAGCAATGAAATCAGAAGGAAATGCAAAACAGTGACCCACCCTAAAACAGATTTAAAATTAATATTCTCCCGAGCGCTCATAAACTCTGCCATCAATTTTTAATCCTCCACTCGCGTGATAAGACCAAACTGAGTAACTCCTGAACGCTGCAAAGCATCTAATACTTCAATAATTTTTTCATAAGCCAAATGTTTATCAGCTCGAATACCAATAGCCACTTTCTCATCTTGAACCTTAAGTTGATGCAATCGCGCTTCCAGCATGCTCAAAGGAACCGCTTCTTTTTCTAAAAAAATTTCGCCTTGTTTATTAATGGAAATCATTTTGACCGATTGAAGATCTAAAGCGGAAGGTGTCGGACTGCTAGAAGGAGTCGCAATAGAAATACCTTGTTCGAGCAGTGGCGTAGTAATCACAAAAATAATTAAAAGAACAAAAGCCAAATCTAAAAGCGGCGTGATATTTAATTCCGCCAGAGAAGAAAAGCCCGTCCTTTGCGAAAACCGTTTCATGACCGAATTTCAAGATAATGATGTTCCAACGCCGCAGCCAATTCTCCAGCAAAATTATCCATTCCAACCGTGAGCGCGCGAATGGTTGACACCAAATAATTGTAACCAAACATTGCAGGAATCGCGACCAACAAACCGGTCACAGTCGTCGTGAGCGCCCCTGAAACTCCGGGTGCCATCGCAGCCAAATTTGCGGCTCCTGCCATGGCAACACCCGTGAAAGTGTCCATTACGCCCCAAACCGTTCCCAGCAAACCTAAAAAAGGCGCACCACTCACTGCGGTTGCCAACAACACCATTTTATCTTCCAATTTTAACGCACTTTCGCCCACCGCTCGTTCCATAGCCGATTTCACCGAATTCATGGCAGTGGTTGAAATTTTATGAGTGCTTTGAATCCGATCAATAAAAGTGTCATCCACTTCAGTCGAGCCCGTTTTTTGAAAAGCTAGCTCTCTACAACCTGCACGAAAAATCTGAAAAAGTGGTGAACCCAAATAATGAAAAGGTTTTGAAAAAAGTGTCAAAGGATTAGGATCTCTTCGAAAATCCTTCAAAAATTGCGCATTACTACGATGCGCCTTTCGCACTTCCAAAAGTTTAGCAACCATCACCGACCAACTAAAAATGGATCCGATTAACAAAAGGATAATAACCATTTTGCCTTCGAACGTGGAAGCTTGAAACGCATACTGCAAACGATTGACTTCAGCGAGTGGCAAAAAAAGTGGGAACATAAAAAAAGTTTTTAGCATAATTCACGGCACATTCAAGACAGGGAAATGATATGAATTTCATCCCGCCGAGGCGGAATCAAATTCTAAGGTTTAAGCTCCAATCGGCGCAGGATTTAAACCTTCAGGAAATTGGAAATCTCCTTTGTCTTTTTCTCCTTTCTTCTCTCCCGAAGCACTGGATGAAGAAGATTCCGATTTTGGCGGAGTCGGTTTGGAAGGAGGATTAATAAGACGACCATGCTCCAATATTTCTTTGATATGCTGACCATCAAGTGTTTCGTATTCCAACAGCGCCTTAGCAATGGCCTCAAGTTTATCGCGATTTTCAGAAACTAATTTTTTCGCGCGTGAATAAGCGTCATCAATCAACTTCTTCACTTCATGATCAATTTCGCGCTGTGTTTCTTCGCTGTAACTGCGATTACGACCAATATCGCGGCCTAAGAAAACAAGATCCTCACGCTCATCATATTGAATCATGCCCATTTTTTCGCTCATGCCCCATTCACAAACCATCTTGCGAGCATACCACGTGGCTTGTCGAATATCGCCGCTAGCTCCACTAGAAATGTCGCCTAGAAAAACTTCCTCCGCCACGCGTCCACCCATGGTCACACAAAGATCATCAACCAGCTCTTTACGACGTGTGTTATAACGATCCGCTTCTGGCAACATCATCGTCACACCCAAAGCTGGGCCGCGCGGAATAATGCTCACTTTATGCAAAGGATCGGTGTTCTCCAAAAGCAAATTAAGAATGGCATGACCCGCTTCGTGATAAGCCGTTGTCTTCTTTTCCTCCAAAGTCATAGCCATACTGCGTCGCTCCCGACCCCAACGCACCTTGTCACGAGCCTCCTCCAACTCAGGTTGAGTCACCGCGGCTTTGCCATATTTCGCCGCCAAAAGCGCCGCTTCGTTAATCACATTAGCTAATTCCGCGCCCGAATAACCTGGAGTGCCACGAGCAATTACCGCCAAATCCACATCGGCAGAAAGTTTAATTTTTTGCGCATGCACCTTAAGAATTTCTTCGCGCCCTTTGATATCAGGCAAATTAATATGCACTTCGCGATCGAATCGACCCGGACGCAACAACGCGGGATCTAAAACATCTTTGCGATTTGTTGCAGCAATAATAATGATCCCCTCCTGAGTATCAAACCCATCCATCTCCACTAATAACGCATTCAATGTTTGCTCTCGCTCATCATTGCCACCCCCCACGCCGTGCCCGCGAGAACGCCCTACCGCATCAATTTCATCAATAAAAATCAAGCAAGGCGCATTACGTTTCCCCTGCTCAAAAAGATCGCGCACACGCGAAGCACCCACACCCACAAACATCTCCACAAAATCAGAGCCGCTAATACTAAAAAATGGAACATCCGCTTCGCCCGCAATCGCTTTTGCCAACAAAGTTTTACCCGTTCCTGGAGGCCCTACCATCAAAACCCCTTTGGGAATCTTACCGCCCAACTTTTGAAATTTTTTAGGATCTTTCAAAAATTCTACAATCTCTTGAACTTCCTCTTTCGCCTCTTCCACACCCGCTACATCTTTAAAGAAAACGCGATTTTTATCTCGCGCCACCATTTTGCTTCGACTCTTTCCAAAATTAAATGCGCTTTTACCCGCCATTTTAATTTGCTGACGAAACATGAAATATAAAATAAGCAAAATCAAAAGAACCGGCAAAAAACTGAAGAGCCCAGAAGCCAACCAGTTAGTGCTATAAACCATTTTTACTGGCACTTTGGAATCGTTCAGAGTCTGATATAGATCGCGATTAAAATTGAGATTGATCGCCACCCAAAAATCCCTTTCTTTTCCGTCCACCACATATTTGCCGCGCAACTTTTCTTCGCCCGTGGAATTATCCACAACAATTTCCACACTTTTAATGCGATCTTCTTTTAAAGCAGTTAAAAATTCCGGTTGATAAGAAAGCTCTTTGGAGAGATTAGCCGCGCCCTGACGCGCATAAACAAACAACAACATCAGCAGCATCGCCAACGAAAAGAGCAATAGACTCCTCCAATTCATCCCGCCATCGCCCCGATTCGGATCGCGTCGTGGCGGTTTTGGAAACTTCGGTGGTTTAGACTGTGGTGGTAAATTTGACATCGGTTGCAGTATAGCCAGATTTTATTACGGCACAACTGTTGATTTGACGTATCTTATCTGCCAAAGATTTGATTTTTAATCGTTTCAAGAATGAAAGCGAAAGACAAAAATTTGCGGGGCCTGGATTTGAACCAGGGACCCCGCCTTGGCGGGATTATGAATCTAACAAGTTCGGTTTAACCCAGTCATTTGATAAAAGCCGTTGCCTGTCTTTTGCCGTTTAAGTTTATTTTCCAGTTTTCTCGCTTCTGATAAAGTCATGGTTGCACTTTGCCAAATGAGTTGCCATGGACCTTTATTTTTTGTCCACCGTGATTGATTATTGTTATGTTGGGCAAGTCTGACTTCTATATTTTCTGAAATGCCAATGTAATAACGATTCTTTGGATTTTGCAGAATGTAAACCTGATACATATAAAATAATGCAGAGTTTATATTTTGAACTAGAGATCCCGCAGAGGCGGGATTATGAGCCTAAAAAAATTGCGGGGCCTGGATTTGAACCAGGGACCTTCAGGTTATGAGCCTGACGAGCTACCAGGCTGCTCCACCCCGCGATTTAAATTAATTATGCTGATTTTTCTTTGAGAAGCAAGGCTTCTATTTTAAAAGCACCAAAGAGCTACTCCCGCCTAGGCGGGACTCCACCCCGCGGTTATTTAAAAGTATGATGATTTTTTTGAAAAAGGCAAAAGATTTCGCTAAATCTTGAAAAAAATGAATCATCTGAGTATTCTCTAAGTCTCAATTCTAAAGATTATTATGTTTTGGATTATTTTTATTGGTACGATGGCAATTTCTTTTCTCGCTGTCATGCGAGTCAAGGCGACTTATTTGCGTTACTCTCGAGTGCCTGCGAGTTCAGGTTACAATGGCGCAGAGGTGGCTCATCAGATTTTGCGAGCGGCTGGCATTGATGATGTCGAGATTTGTGAAAAACGGGGAACATTAGCCGATCATTATGATCCTATTCATAAACGTTTGGTGCTTTCTTCGGAAAATTATCATGGCACTTCCGTCGCCGCATTGGGAGTGGCGGCTCATGAATGCGGTCATGCCATTCAACATAAAATTGCTTACGCTCCATTAAAATGGCGTATGGCAGCGATTGGCGCCACCACGTTTGCCAATCAAATTGTTTTATGGATTCCTATTTTAGGCATGTTTACAGGATTGATAGCTCCTTACACAGGGCTATTAATCATGGCGATTGCTTGGGGGATTATTATGTTGTTTAACTTGGTTACCTTACCCGTAGAGTTCGACGCCTCACGTCGGGCTAAAGTCATTTTAGGAAAAATGAGCTTTATCCAAGAGGGCAAAGAGGCACAAGGCGTAAATAACGTTTTAAATGCCGCAGGTTGGACTTATGTCGCAGCCTTTATTACATCACTGGTTTATTTCTTGTGGTATTTATTGCCGTTATTAGGTGGCGGACGTCGTAATTAGACTCACTAAAATTTTAAGAGTTTTTCTTTTTTAAACGCGATTTTCGCACGAGTGAACGCAGAGGTTGTTCACTCAAAGAAACTTCTCGTTGCCCTAAAGAAGTCGCGCATCCGATGCATAAATAATCGTAAATTTCTTTATCCGGCAAAACGAGCAAAAGCTTTTCGCGAACCGGCATGGGTTTTTGGCATTTCGGACAATAAAGTTGAGAGGCGGTAAAGGAGTCAAACTGATCCATAGCGCTTAAAAAGCTTTAAGCAACCATGGCTTCGGTTTCAATGTGCTCAAGAATATCGTGAAGCACTTGATAAGGCCATTGTGTGGCGTCAATCGAAACTACTTTATCTTCACCGTAATGATCCAAAACCGGTTTGGATTCTCTTTCGTAAGTCATCAATCGTTTGCGAATAATTTCTTCATTAGCATCATCCAACCGATTTTCCTTAAGCGCGCGCCGTTTTAAACGCTCCACCAACTTACTGCGATCCGGACAACTGAGATGAAAAAGTCGTTTCACTTCGGCGTGTTCATCCAAAATTTTAGCTTGGTTCACGTTGCGAGGAATCCCGTCTAAAACCAGGTGGTCAATTTCTGGTTTGAAGCGACCAAGAATAATCATGTTATGAATCTGTTGCTGCCAAAGTCGCATGGTAATATCGTCTGGCACGAGTAAACCTTGACTGGAATACTCCAGATAAACTTTTCCAATATCAGAACGCAAATCAATCGAACGAAACACGTCGCCGCAAGCGAGATGAAAAAAGCCGGGAATATTGCCAAGAATTTTTCCCTGAGTTCCTTTTCCAGAACCAGGCGAACCAAACATAAGGAACACTTTTATTTTTTTCATGCGTCACAATAAGTTTTGTCGCCCATTCAAGAAGTGTGCAAGCAAAGAATTCACTTTTTCAAACAAAAACAAATCTTAAAACAAAGAGTTCCTTTGCTTCTCTCACTCTAGCGCTGAAAAAACAGTCTTAAGGAACCAAAGCCGCTTTGGCAGTAAAAGGATCAACCACCACAGAAGAAGTCGGATTTTTATCCAACGTCGGCGAAGCTAAATAATATTTCGCTCGGTCTGCGTTAGGGCTATGCTCAGCATGGCGATACTCCTTACCTGGCTCCAAATAACCAGAAGAAGTTAACATCATCTTCATCACCATCTCTTCAGTGTCATGGACATTATACCCTTGATTTAAACCATTACTTACTGTTGCTTGATCTACAAAAAAACTATTCCTCACATTTTTTTGAGGATCAACAGAGTGATACACAGTGCCATGATTGCCTCCGCCCATAATCATCGTAATGGCATTAGGACTCGATGCATAACCCTTAGCAATCGCGGCTAACTTTTCTGGGGAAGCGTTATTAAGCCCTGTCGGCTTCTCGACAAAATGAACATTAACTTTAACTGCAATCCCCATAGGAGCTAATCGAGATGCGACATCGTTGAATAATTGATCTTGAGCCAATTTTAGGCTGGCCTCTTCATTACCATCCTTAAAAATCACCAAGTTAATTTCCTGAGTTGCTTCTGCTTTTGGCCCACCAATAGGAATCTTCACCTCTTTGCCGTCGATCGAATTGTAAGAAACCACTAGTTGGCTACCGGCTAATGCTACCAATTGATCATTCACGGCGGCATTCAACTTATTGTCTCGATAAGAGCTCAATGCCAAAGGCTCTGAAACGTAAACCCCAGATTCTTTCGCATTTTTATCCAAACGCAAAACAACTTTAATTTTATCCAACGGTTCATGAGTTACCGGATCAGTGCTAGTCAGAGTGACCTCAAACCTTTTTTGATGAGTCGCAGCCAACTCGGGAAATTGCATTTGTAAACGAAAGGCCCGCTCAGAATCGCTGGGATTAATAGGGTTAGGTTCCTGATTTCTATCCCAACCTACTTTATCAAGATTGGTAAAAGGATAAAGCTCTTCGACAGCTTGATTTTTTATTGGAAAAACTCTATAGCCTTCCATCTTTTTTATTTCCACCACTTTATTTTTTTGAACTATTTTAATGTTTTTAAGACTTTCGAAATCAGTTAATTTTCCTTCTATGGTCAATTCTTGCTTCCTAATCGATCCTTTATAACGATTTATTTCAGTATAAATCTCATCCTTATTAGGATAGGTGTAATAAAGTTCTCCCTCCTGCTGAAAAATTTTATCCCCAACTTTATAAAGATTGGGAGCTATGCCAGGCATATAAGGCTCTTTTTCAGCAAAATAGATTGCTTCACCCTCCCCTTCATTAAAATAAAATTGATCTCCAATTTTGGTGATATTTCCTTTTTCAACTAACAAGTAACCTCTGCTATCATAAAAACGAGCCGCATATTCAAAACGACCATCATCATATTGCATTGCTCCTTCCAAGCCTAATTTCGCTTGTTCTTTAAGAAATTCTGGAGAAAGGCGAGTGGCTTCGTCATAATTAGCAAAGAAAATCTGCTTGATAGTATGCTGGCTTCCATAAGCCGATTTAGAATAGGCATAGATATAACGCCCTGCCCCCGGCTCAAAATCTGTATTCGTTACCTGCAATCCAGCTTTGAGGGGTTTTCCTTGCCTATCCAAGAGTTGCACAGGAGGCGTGTCAAACTCAGCGAATACTTTATCTAATCGGTTACGATATTCTATTTTTTCTTTTTTACCCATAAGTTATTAATTTAAATTTACTTTCGCTTGAAAAATAAAAAAATCAAGGAGTTAAAGCCGGCTGTTGAGTGATTTCGGTTGGCGATTTTGCGAATGAAGAAGCTTTCATGGCCTTAACTACATCAGAAGTTAAAACAAACTCATTCTTGGTGTCATACATATTAACATCAAGCCCCGTAGTAATTTTGACAAGAGCTTTTAACGTATAATCATCTGTTAACGGCCTTTGGGGATGACCATCCGGCGCCACAAAAAAACTATTGAGCGATTTAAGGTCACTTGAATTATCCCTCAAAAAAACCAAACCCTGATTATCCTGCCCCGGTGTCATCATCATTTTAATTCCTTTCGATTGGGGAAATTTTTCAGTCAAACGCACTGGAACACCTGCACGAGATAGCCCCGACCTACTAATATCCATATCAGGTTTATCTGCCGCAAAAATATTCACCTTCAATTGAATACCATGAACACCCAATTTTTGCTTCGCATAATCAATCTGCTCCTGGGCTTTTGCTAAGCTATAACTTGTATTCTTATCAATCGGTATAAAAAGATCTAACTCAATTACCTTCTCCACGGCCACCTCACCTACAGGAACCGTAACGGTTTCTCCTGCAATAGTAGAATAAGACAAGGTCAAGCGATCACCTGGCTCTGCTTGGTAATAAGAAAAGGCTAACGGGTCAGAAATAAAAGTGCCGTCCGCTTGCCTCTTCAAAATAATATCCACTCGATTGGAAAGCCTGCCATCAAATGAATTAATGTTTAAAGATACTTTTACTTCCTCAAGCGTCTTGGTCTCATCCCAAAATGTATCCTTCATACGGACATAAAAGGCTTGAGACGTCTCCTGAGGGTTAACATCGCCCCCGCCAGAAGTATATCGACTATTTACTCCCGTTGGTTTACCAAAAGGATAATATATTGCCATGGACTGATTTTGGATTGGTCGCAGCAATTCACCTTGGGCATTATAGACTTTATTATTGTCTATATAATCAAAATAAAGATCCCCTCTCTTTTCATAAAGGTCACCTTTATTATTTTTAAAGAAATTTTCTGTGTCTTCTTGCTTCAGCTCAGAAACGTTTAATTTTTTTGCATTCGCATCAGGATAATAAAAATTGTTACCAACTCGAGTAATCTGCTTTTCTGCGACTAAAAGGTAACCCGCTTTAGTATAAAGGTTTCCATTATACGCAAAAATGGCGCCATTATGTTGAGATTTTGCCAAATTAAGAACCTTTTTATCCAAAGAAAGTTTCAACGCAGAATTATAATCCACGTAATAAAATTTTCCATCCAGTTCATAACAAAAATAAAATCTTGTTTCCTTATTAAGATCAGCAATTGCGACCTGTTTTGTCGTTTCAAGACTATTGTTTAACAGGCTGAATTTTGGCCCCTCATAATTCTTAAAAATTTGCGCCATACGCTGATTAGAATCTGTGGAGTTGGGTCGACGTAGAGCAGGTGGAACGGTTGAATTTTCAGCCATAAGTTAAGTAATAAAACACAAGATTAAAAAATTTCAATTTAGTTTTATTTTAAAAACCTTATAAAGTTCCCAAATGGCGCGCGACCTCTTGCACATCCTTATCCCCACGACCGGAAAGATTGACTAAAATCATCTGATTCGGCGACAGTTTTTCCGCCAATTTCATACCATGTGCCACGGCATGCGCCGACTCTAACGCTGGAATAATTCCCTCCCTTCGAGAAAGCAATTGAAACGCTACTAATGCCTCCTCATCCGTTGCATACACATACTCCGCACGCCCCAATTCACGCAAATAAGCATGCTCCGGTCCAACTGCAGCATAATCCAAACCCGCCGAAACCGAGTGCGTATTGAGAATTTGCCCATTTTCATCCTGCAAAATATAAGAGCGCGTTCCCTGTAAAACTCCTACACTACCTCCATGGAATCGCGACGCATGACTGCCCGGACGAATTCCAATTCCGCCCGCCTCGACACCTACCAATTTCACCTCAGCATCCCGTAAAAAAGCGGTAAAAATACCAATCGCATTACTGCCTCCCCCTACACAAGCTACAATATATTCCGGCAAACGATTTTCCTTTTGCAAAATCTGCACTCGCGCCTCATCACCAATCACCCGCTGAAAATCGCGCACCATCTCAGGATAAGGATGCGACCCATAAGCCGTTCCAAGAATATAGTGCGTCGTCCGAACATTCGTCACCCAATCCCGCATCGCCTCGTTCACCGCCTCTTTCAACGTGCGTTGCCCCACCGTTACCGGCATGACTTTCGCGCCCAAGAGCCGCATCCGCGTCACATTCAAAGCCTGACGCTGCATATCCACCTCACCCATATAAATCACACACTCGCACCCAAACTTCGCCGACACCGTAGCTGTCGCAACCCCATGCTGACCCGCACCCGTCTCAGCGATGATCCGTTTCTTACCCATCCGCTTCGCCAAAAGAATTTGGCCAATCGCATTATTAATTTTATGCGCACCCGTATGCAGCAAATCCTCCCGCTTCAAATAAATCTTAGCGCCTCCCACATGCCGCGTTAACCCTTCCGCAAAATAAAGCGGTGTGGGTCGACCCACATAATTTTTCAACAAATCATTTAGCTCCTGTTGAAAATGAGGATCCGCCTGCGCGCGCCGATATTCTTTCGTCAACTCCCTCAAAGGCTCAATCAACGTTTCCGGCACATACATCCCACCATAAATTCCAAAAAATCCTTGTTCATCAGGAACCGTTCGCGTTGGCGTCATAGAATGGATAGATTACGCACTTTCGCCAATTGCTCAAGTGAGCAATTTCACACAAATCACCACTGACCTAACACCACAATAAAATTACCTTGCCTTACCTTTCCCTTAGATTACAATAAATAAACCTACTATGAGTTACTTAACTAACGAAATAGGAGGAATTAGGAAATCAAACGAAGCTAAAACGATTCCATCGGAATCTTACTTGCTACAGTTCATTAGGAAATTTACCTCTCCCAAAAGAGACGTAAGTTATTTAACCAAACAACTCAAAAAAAACCAAAAATACTATCGCGCCACTTTCAAAAAAGTTGAGCGTGAAAGCATTTTAAATGACATCGCTCAAATAAACGCCGAAGCCATTGACGACGCGCTTGCCATTTATGATGAAGCCACTGCTATGAGAGCGGAAGCAGAAACAGTTCTTCAGCAACTGCCCAAATCAGAACAAGCTATTGAACCAATCATTCAAAAAACGCTGCACGAAATAATGACTTCCAACGATGAAATCATAAAAACCGCTCACACCTTATCACAAATTTATTGCGATTATGAAGCAACGAATTTGGAGTTTGATTTAGATCGCAATAATGCCACCTTAAGCCAAACTCGAAATCAAGCGAATCGAATCCTAGCAACACACGAAAAAATCTCCAAATGGCATCTCACTCTTTATACCATAAAAGAAAAATACAAAACCCACGAACATCAAGTAAAAAGTCTTACGGAAAAAATCTTTCACAAAACCAAAGCAACACGACGCGCATTAACCAAAAGAAAAAAAATCGCAGAAAAGCGAATGAAAAAAACAGAAAACTCATTGACGAACGCTTTGCGCGATTTTGATCGTGCCAGAATGAAAATAGAGTCACTATCGACTGAAATCGAAGCACTTAAGTCACAACAGAACTTGGAAGGTTGGTGCAAAACAGATCTCTCACCTGCTAGTTAAACAAGTCAGCTTCATCCGATGTCATCCTGGGGCTTGAACCATAACTATCCGAAGTGCTTCAATTATCTCTCACATAACTAAGAAAAACCTCTTGTCATTCCCGACTTGATCGGGAATCCATTCTTTATATCTCTGGATCCCCGGGCCAAGCCCAAGGATGACACCCAAAAAGGTCCCATTTTTCAATGTAGCCTAATCTTTAATTTAAAAAGCTTATAATCTAGGAAATTAAGAAAGAAGCCTTGTAGACTTTTAAGCCTTATCTCGACAAATCCGAAAAAATTCCTTCAACTTTACCGCATCTTTCTTTCCCGGCTCAAATTCCACCCCACTATTCACATCTACCGCATAAGGTTGGACCTCCTCAATAGCTCGAGCCACATTCTCTGCATTCAAACCGCCCGATAAAATAATGGGCGTCTCCACCCGATCGCGAAATTTCGTGGCCAACTCCCAATCAAATGTCTTTCCCGAACCACCATAACTTTCCGACGGCGTGTCCAACAAAAACGCGTCCACTTCATAATCCCGCACTTGCGCGTGAGAAAATTCTCGACTCATCGAAAAAGCTTTAATTTTTTTAATACCTTTTACCTGCGCGATAAATTCCGCTGATTCACTACCATGAAACTGCCAAGCATCGATTGGAAATCGTTTCTGCCAATCCTCCAATTGGTGCAACGTTGTATTCACTACCACCCCAACTCGCGTGACGAACGGCGGCAATTTTTCTAACCAACTCGCGATGGATTCATAATTCACATAACGCGGACTTTTTTGATAAGCAATAAAACCCAGCGCATCCGCGCCCGCTTCAATCGCCGCCCATGCATCGCGTTCATTCGTAATGCCACACACTTTCACTCGTGTCATAACTCTCCTAACAAATCCCGAATTACTACTCGCACATCGGTCGCCCGCATCAACGTTTCCCCCACCAAAATCGCATCCACTCCCGCCGCCTTCACAAACGTGACATCCTCTCGGGATCGAATCCCACTTTCCGAAACCAACACCACATCCGAAGGCGCTTCCTCTGCCAACTCCAATGTTGTTGTTAACGAAACATCAAACGTTTGCAAGTTACGATTATTAATTCCGATCAAATCCGCCCCCAAATCCAATGCGCAATCCATTTCTCGCAAATCATGCACCTCCACCAAAACATCCAGCTGCAAATCACGTGCTTCCTGATAAAGATCGCTTAATTCGTCCACACCCAATCCCGCCACAATTAACAAAATCGCATCAGCCCCCGCCACAATCGCTTCATAAATCTGATTACGATGCACCATGAAATCTTTCCGCAACAACGGCAAACTCACCTTGGCGCGCACCGCTTTTAAATCCATCAAATGTCCGTGAAAATATTTTTCATCCGTCAAAACCGAAATCGCATGCGCTCCTCCAAATTGATAATCGAACGCCTGTTGCGCCGGATCCACTTCCGCCTGAATCACACCTGCAGAAGGTGACGCTTTTTTAACTTCCGCAATCAACCCTAAATCCACTTGCTGCAAAGCTTGACGAAAACCGCGAAAATCATTCCTCTTTAACGCAAGCTTTTTCAACTCGTCAGCATGCGCTTCTAAACGCTTCACCTCCTCGCGTTTCCACATCATGATTTCGTCCAACTTATTTTTCATATCTCTTTATCTAATGTTTGGAAGAAGAAAGGCATCTATCAAACCCAAAACCACCATTAAAAATCTTCCTCACTCTCGTCCGCTCGCGTTTTTCCTCTCAATTTCGCTTCAATAAATGCATCAATGTCTCCATCTAACACGCCTTGCGTGTCGCTGGTTTTTTCGCCCGTGCGCAAATCTTTCACCATTTGATAAGGTTGCAACACATAAGAGCGAATCTGCCTACCCCAACCAATCTCCCCTTTCGCGCCATAATATTTTTCCATCTCCGCACGACGCTTATCCATTTCCATTTCATACAATCGCGACTTCAAAACGCGCATAGCTGTCGCACGATTTTTGATTTGCGAACGCTCATTTTGACACGTCACTACTAATCCAGATGGTAAATGCGTAATCCGCACAGCAGAGTCTGTTGTGTTCACACCTTGCCCTCCCGCACCTTGCGAGCGATACACATCCACACGAATATCTTTATCTTCAACTTCAATTTCCAAATCATCTTCAATTTCTGCAATCACATCCAACGCCGCAAAAGAAGTATGACGTCGCGCATTCGAATCAAACGGTGAAATTCGCACTAAACGATGCACGCCCCGCTCGCACTTCAAATAACCGTAGGCTAATTCCCCTTTCACAATAAAAGTAACACTTTTAATGCCCGCGCCTTCACCTGGAATTAAATCCGTCACCTCCACCTTAAACCCGCGGCACTCCGCCCACCGTTGATACATGCGAAACAACATATTCGCCCAATCACAACTTTCTGTGCCACCCGCGCCCGCATTCAAACTACAAATTGCATTGAGCCGATCATGCGACCCTCCTAACAAAAAATTCAGCTCAAGCTCATTTAAATTTTTAATCAAAAGATCTTTTTCTTGTGCAAACTCTCGCTGTGAAGCTTCGTCATCGACCTCCTCGGTCATCTCAGCCAAAACAGGCAAATCCTGAAACTGTCGTCCCAAAGCCTCAAACGGTTCCAACCGATTTCTCAAACTAGACGCTTCCTCAATCACTTGTTGTGCCTGATTTTTATTTTCCCAAAAGGCAGCCTCTGCCATTTGGCTTTCCAACTGCCTCAATCTTGCTTTAGCAGTTGGCTCGTCAAAGAAACCTCCTGAGCTGCTCGTAACGCTCCTGCAACTCCGCCCATTCGGTAGAATCGATAAAACTCATAAGTAAGAAATACTCCCGTAATTATGAAACACAACAAAGAAAAAAAATGCCCGCCTCGCAAAAACCAGGTCGGGCGCGGATCGCGTGGCACTAAAACTGTAGCGCGAAGAAACCCTTCCACCTCCACTTTTTTACCTTGTTCGTCTGTTAAAAGTTGTACCACTCTTCCATTTCCATCAATAACACAACTCACACCGGTATTAGCGCAACGAATCATCGGCAAACCCGTTTCTACACAACGAAACACTGCATTCAAAACATGCTGCCAAGGTTCTGAGGAATTTTTAAACCATCCATCGTTTGTTAAATTTACCAATAAACGCGCTCCTTCCTTCACTCGTTCCCTTGCCAAATAAGACATAGTGTCCTCAAAACAAATCAAAACCCCTAAAGGAATTTTTTTATCTTTTTTCGTCCAAGTTAAAATTCCCGAACCTTTTCCCGGTTGATAATCCAGGGGTATCGGAATCCAATTTTCCAACCATGGCGCCCAACGTCTCCCCGGAAGAAATTCCCCGAATGGAACCAAATGTTGCTTGCGATAAACTTGATAATCGTCCCGCTGCCCATTCAACAAAAAAGCCGCATTATAATAATTCTCATCATCATAATCCAAAGCACCCATAAGCAAACTCGCATTCGTTTCCTTGATCAAACCTTGGATTTCCGAGGTAAAAGTAATATCCTTAAAAAAAGTCGAACCCGTAGCGGTTTCTGGCCAAACAATTAAATCAGGTGACTGTGCCTCCGCCAACTGCGTATAATTCACATAACGCGAAATAATTTGAGCTTCCCATTTAGGAGAAAATTTTTCGTCTTGCGCCACGTTTCCTTGAACCAAAACAACATCCAAAGGTTCCGATTCTACCGGCTTGCGAATCATTTTTTGCGTGCCCCACACCAAACTTATACCTATCAAAACCGCTGCCACCGAAAAGTCCCAGTGCGATTTTACTTTTTGTTCGCGTCGAATTTCTCGAACTAAACGAATTCCCGTCAATGCAAGCATCGCATTTCCAAAAATCACTAACCAAGAAATTAAATCCACTCCTCCCAAAGAAGCCAATTGCACCAAAGGCAAGTGATGATATTGCGTAATGCCTATTTTATGCCATGGAAAACCAGAAAATAAATGGCTCCGCACAAAATCCAAAGCCACCCAACCTGTAGCCGCCCAAAAAGAAATCGTAACATTTCGCCAAGAACTCCAAGCCTGAACCTCACGACACAAATGTTGCCAAAACCAACCCCAAACCACCCAATACAAAGCTAAATAAGCGCATAAAAGTAGAGCACCAGGCCATGTCACATGATGCACCCAACCTATCGTAATTAACCATGTCAAAAAACCCCCTAGCCAATACATCCCAGCAACCCTACCTGGCAAACGGCCAACCCACATCAAAGGCACTAAAAACAACCAAGCTCCCGCACTCCATTCCCAAGGTGGAAACGCAGTGCTACCGAGAATAACCGACAAAATAAGAGCTCCTATTTTTTTAGCCATACGATTAGAAAAGTTAAAATCACAATCGATTAAGTTGCAAGCTGCGATGAAATGGGTAACTTTTAGTGTGACCCGTAAAACAGACATTCCTGTTATTTTACCTATCTTAACCCTTCCGAATTCTCTACTTTTCCCTCACGCTTTCTTGCCGCTTTACCTTTTTGAACAGCAATATTGCGAAATGTTAAGAGACTGTTTAACCAAACAACGCATGTTTGGCATCGCACTCGCAAAAAATCTTCATCTCGACCAAGAGGACCCAGAACCCAATAACATTATAGGAGTAGGATTAATCCGAGCCTGTGTTAACAACAAAGATGAAACCTTTCATCTTATTCTTCAGGGTGTGGCACGCGCTGAAATTATAAAACAAATCCAAATCATGCCTTATCGCATGGCCAAAATTCGCATCCTGCCTAGCATCAATCGAAACGGTCTCGAAATCGAAGCACTCATGATAAAAGCAATCGAATTAGCTCTGGAACGCATTAAACACTCTCATGAAACCCCTCATAAAATTTTGCATTTTCTCAATGATATTCAAGATCCGAGTATTCTAGCTGATGTGATTGGTTACAATTTTGTCGATGACCTCTACCAAAAACAGCGACTTTTAGAAACCATCGACGTCCGCCTGCGACTGCGCCGACTCATTTCTTTCCTCATCAAAGAACCCCACCTCAATTTGTCCGAAGAAACTCCGCTTCTTAAACGTCCCCATTGAGCCACCTTTTCTGCCAACAAATAAAAGTCGCTCTTTTTTTCAAAATTCGGAATAATAAAAAAGATGGCTCGCAAAATTCCTTGGAGAAAAAAATGGCTACGGGTTGGTGTCATTAGCGCTCCAACCGGCCTTTCCTATCTACAACAATCCTCACTACCATGCGAACTTGTTGAAATTCGTTTAGACTATTTTTCCTTAACCCTTTCTCAAATCGATCAGCTTAAAAAACAACTTCGCACACGAAAACATCCCGTCTTATTAACCTTGCGCTCTCCACGAGAAGGCGGTCAAAAAAAACTAACCCCTAAACAACGAGAAACACTTTTATTCGATTTTCTGCCCTTTATCGACGCTTTAGATTTGGAATATCTCGAAATTCATCATTTTTCAAAATTGCTTAAAAAGCTTAAAAGAGAAAAAGTCGCCCTCATTCTCTCCTCTCATTTTTTCCAAAAAACACCTACTTTCTCTCAACTAAAAAATCAATTTCATAAAATGCAAAAAGAATCAGCAGCGATTTATAAAGTGGCTGCTCGCTGCGACACCACCCCACAACTATTCACACTCCTGCAAACTCAACTTCAGTTTGCTAATAAATCAGTCGCCTGCATGGGCATGGGAAAACTCGCTCATCTATCTCGACAACTTCTTCCTTTGCTAGGAGCTAAACTAGTCTATGGCTATCTCGATTCTCCTACAGCGCCTGGACAGCCCGCAGTCAAAACGTTTAAGCCGGCGCACTAAAATTATTTTGTCGCCACGCTTCAAACAAAACAATCGCCACACAATTCGACAAATTGAGGCTGCGCGCATTTTCATGCCAAATCGGTATTCGCAAAACTTCCGCCGCCATGGAATCAACTATTTTTTTTGACAATCCCTTGGTCTCACGACCAAAAATAAAATAATCGCCCGGCTGAAATTTTATATCGCTATAATTTTTCTCTCCCCATGTCTCCACACAATAAATTGCGGCCTGCGGTAATTTATTTTTAAAAACTGACTCCAACGAATCGTGATAATGCCATTGCACCCACTTCCAATAATCCATGCCAGCGCGTTTCAATGTTGCATCATTCAATTCAAATCCCAAAGGCCCCACCAAATGCAATACTGCTCCCGTCGCCGCGCACAATCGCGCCACATTCCCAGTGTTCGGCGGAATCTCTGGCTCAACTAAAACCACATGAAACATAGATCCATCCGATTTAATAAAAAACCTTCATCAAATAAAGACCATGTGCTGGCGCCGCCAACAAATCTTGTTCTCGCGCTCGACTTCTCAGGCGTCGTTGAATTTCTTCTTTGGAGCATCGTCCTCGACCCACTTGCACTAAAGTTCCCACAATCAATCGCACCATTTTATAAAGAAAACCGTCCCCTTCAATATCCACACGAATTTCTGCTCCCTTCTTAATCAAATCTAACCGCTTGATTTCTCGCACCTTATTTTTCCTTTCCGATCGAGAGACGGCCGAAAAAGGATGAAAGTCATGCCTCCCAATAAAAACTGGAGCGGCTGCTTGCATCGCCTCCCAATCCAATTCCGAAACACAATGCCACATGCGATTTAATTCCAAAGGCGGAAAAATTCTCCCATGATAAATTCGGTAGCGATAATGCTTTCCCTTAGCATAAAATTGCGCATGAAACTTAGCACTCACCGATTTCAGCCTCAACACTCGAACTTGTGGCGGCAATTTCGCATTCAATCCTTTCAATAATTCATAACTTGAAAACTCGCGAGTGCCTCCAGGCTGTTGAAAATGGGCCACCTGTCCCAACGCATGCACTCCGGAATCTGTCCGACTTGCCCCGTAAACAATTGCCCTTTTACCCAAAATAGAGCGTAAGGCTTCCTCTATTAAAGCTTGAATGGCAACGCCATGACTTTGGCGTTGCCATCCACAAAAACGAGTGCCTTCATAAGCAACTAGCAAGCGCCAGTTGCCCATAATTTAGTGCAAGAAATAAGACACACCAACTTGCCCGCCAAGATCGTCGGCGCCTAAATTACTTTTAGCAAAGCCCGCATTGGACATATGATGCCAGTCACCTTCAACCGAAACTGCCCAGTCATCATTAATCAAATAACGTAATCCGGCTCCTCCATTTAATTGGAAACAATAATGCGAACCAATCGCGTTATTATCCGTGTCCGTATAAACCAAACCTGGACCCGCTTGCACAAAAGGCACGATCTTCCAACCGGGTTGAACAAAATTATAGCGCGCCAACACGTTTGGCCCCACAACAATACTGCCACCGCCAACCGTATTGAAAATCTCAGCGATGAACAACTCGCCAACTAACTGAACATTACCGCGATACCAAGCATCATTACTGCCTAAAATATCGGTCAAATTATAAGCTGCGCGCAAACTATTCGCATAATAGCTAATTCTATCGCGTTCACCGCCTGTTGCAGGACCAAAAAACGGGCCTGTTACAAAACTAAACTCCCAGTTACCTTGATCCCAACGCGTGTCGCGAGGTGCTTTTCTCGGACGATAAGCGATATCTTTTTCTAAAATCGTTCCCTTCATATCTTCGCCAGCAAAGACAAAATCCTTGCCACAGACAAAAATTAAAGTTGCTACTAATAAACAATATATTTTTTTCATGGTTACTTGCTTCCTAGATTAATTTTTTTCATATGCAAGAAAAATTATATTTATAACAACTGATTTAATGCTTGTAATAATTCTTGCATGGTTTCCACGGTTTCATCGCCCATATTACTAATACGGAACGTTTTTCCTTTCACCTTTCCGTAACCACCATCTACGGCAAAACCGTATTGTGATCGCAACGTCTTTAACACAACCGGCAAATCAATATTACAATCATTTCGCAAACATGTCAAAGAAAACGATTCATAACCTGAACGTGGGAATAAAGCAAAGTCCTTTATTTTTGCCCATTCATGCACCATACGGTTCGTTGCCATATGCCGCATATAACGATTCTCCAAGCCTTCCGAAAAAATATCATCCAGCTTACTCTGTAACGCATAAATATGGCCGATCGAAGGCGTTGAAGGCGTCATACTTTCCGCGCCATTTTTTTGGAACTCCAAAAAATCAAAATAATAACCGCGCTCCTTAACCTGCGCAGCCCGTTCCAAAGCGCGTGGCGACAAAGCAAACAACGACAAGCCGGGAGGCAAAGCCAGTGCTTTTTGCGAGCCCGTCAACAACACATCCATCCCCAACTGATCAAACTCAATGGGCACCGCACTAAACGACGATACCGCATCCACAATCAAACAAACTTCAGGAAACTGTTTCACCACCGCGCAAATATCGGCCAACGGACTCATCGTTCCCGTAGACGTTTCATTATGAATCAAAGTGACCGCATCAAAGCCACCCTGCTTTAACTTCGCTTCAATTTGTTCCGGCAAAATCGGCTGCCCCCAATCTACCTGACATTTCTCTGCCTGCTTTCCGCAACGCAACGCCACATCATACCATTTATCCGAAAACGCGCCGTTCATACAGATCAATACCTTTTTCGCTACCAGATTGCGAATCGCACCCTCCATCACACCCCATGCCGACGACGTGCTCAAATAAACAGGCTGCTGAGTAAAAAATAATTGCTGCAACTGTGGCTGAATTGCGGAATACAAATCCTTAAAATCCTGACTACGATGTCCAATCATCGGTCGACAAAACGCCTCAAACGTTTTCTTAGAAACTTCTACCGGACCCGGAATAAATAATTTTACGTGCTTCATTTGCCTTCTATCTAGCCAGAAATCATCACATGACAATGCACTTTATTTCAATTTTCAACCACTCTAGTTGAATTAACCTGAAGCGATTTCTCGACCGAATTTTTTCCTGTTAACAATAAAATACTCGCAATCACCAATCCACCCACGCTCAACCAAAAGGGCGCATTCAAATGAAGATCAATTAACACCCCCCCCAAGAGCGGTCCAACAATGCGCGCTAAACTACTAATCGACTGCATGGCTCCCAAAATCGTGCCCTGCTCTTCAGCACTATAACTCAATGAAATAGAGCCATATAATGTCGGCCGACAAATACCATTACCCAACGCCAGCGCCACCAACACCACAACCAACCAACCCAAAGAAAAACAAAAGGGTAAAAGCAAATTAGCCACAATCATCAACCCATTACTCCATCGCAACAATTTCTCCTCTCCAAAAGCCTTCACCAATCGACCAATCAATCCGCCTTGCACCATCGCCGAAACCACGCCCACACACGCCAACAAATAAGCGAATTGCCGACCATTAAAATGAAAAGCTGGATTCAACTTCAACCACATACCAAACGTCGTCTCCCAAATTGTAAAAGCTAGATTCGTGCAAAAAGCTACCCCCAACAACCGCCATACCCAGCCGGAATAATGTTTCCCCGAAAATCCACTTCGAAAACGATTCCACTCCTTTTTCGCTCCCTTCGTCTTCAACGATTCCGGCAACAAAAAAATCGCCATCACAAAATTAATACCACATAACCCGCTCGCAATCCAACCCGCCAACGCATAATTATGATTTTGCCCCATCGCCAATCCACCAATCACTGGACCAAAAATAAAACCCAAACCAAACGCCATTCCAATCAAACCCATCCCTTTCGAACGTTGATCCGGTCGCGTAATATCAGCAATATAAGCCTGGGCCACCGCAATATTCGCCCCACAAAATCCCGCAAAAGAACGCGAAATCAATAATCCCCACCAACTCGTCGAAGACGCAAACAAAACATAAGAAAGCGTCGAACCCAACAAGCTAATTAACAAAATGGGCCTTCGCCCAAACCGATCCGACAACTTGCCCCAAAACGGCGCAAACAAAAATTGCATAATCGAAAACGACGCAATAATCAGCCCCACCATAAAACCTGACGCCCCCAAATCTCGACCCCAAAATTGCAACAACGGCAATACAATCCCAAACCCAATGAGATCAATAAAAACAATCAAAAAAATAGTCGCCAGCGTCGGTTTTCTCATAAAGCTAGTTCCACCCTAAAACATTTCTTAAACCGTGCAAGCTCCCAAGATTATTTCTATTTTACTACATGAGTCAGCCTCAAAATCTGACCCGCAGCAAAACCTGCGCCAAACCCATTATCAATATTCACCACAGTAACCCCACTTCCACAGGAATTTAACATGCCTAGCAACGCTGCGAGCCCCGAAAAATTCGCGCCATACCCCACACTCGTCGGCACCGCAATCACCGGTTTATCCACCAAACCTGCCACTACACTCGGAAGTGCGCCTTCCATACCTGCAACAACAATAATCACACTCGCTTGCTTTAATAACTCGCACTGTGCAAACAATCGATGCAAACCTGCCACACCCACATCATAAGCCCGCTCCACTTTTGCCCCAAAACACATCGCGGTAATCGCCGCCTCTTCCGCGACTAGCATATCCGAAGTTCCCGCAGCCAGCACTGCCACCAAAAAAGAAGAGGTTTTTATTTTTTTTTGAAACTCCTTACTCCACTTCACCACGCAACGCGCTTCCGGAAAATATTTCACGTTTTTGACCTTTTTCTGAATTGCACGAAAATGCGTCTCCGTTGCGCGCGTAGCTAAAACCACTGGCTCCCGTCTTGCCAAAACTCCAAAAATTTCTGCCGCCTGTCTTGGCGTCTTTCCTAAACAAAAAATTACCTCAGGAAATCCTTGACGTTGACCTCGATGCAAATCGACCTTAGCAAAACCCAAATCCTCAAAATGGCTCATACAGAAAAGCTATCAGCTATCTGCCCTCCACTAAAAGCTAAAAGCTACGACTTGACTCAGATAGGAAAGGCTGGCTAATCAAGAGCATTATGAACTTATTTCCCGATCTCAAAAAAGGTTTTCAAACCATTCTTTCCGACTCGCAATGGCTGCCCAAAATTCTTTTCGGCGGATTTTTATTGATCAACCCTTTCCTGATTATTTTATTATTGTGGATGTTTAGCCCTGGCGAAAAATCGATCCTCTTAAAACCTTTATTCTTTGGCACTCTCGCTTTTAACGTTTTAAGTTTTTGGTTTCCTCTAGGATTCACCTACGAAGTGTTACGTCGCGCACGCACCGGCTCCGCACCACAACTTCCTGATTGGAATATGAGCGTTTTACCGCGCTATGTTAAAGAAGGCGCCGTTAAACTGATTCTTGCCATCACTACACTTTTACTTCCTGTAGGAGTTTGGATGGGAATTTGCTATTTTCTTTTCATTCAAATTTTAAGACTTCCGCCAGCTTTATTAAGCATGTTTTATCCCCCTGCCATGCTTTTTGTCATTCCCTTCTGCGGCGTAGCCTGTTGTCGCTGGCTCGACGGCGATTCCGTTATCAACTGCGCTTTGAACTACCCTAAAAATTTAAAAATCTTTTGCTCCAGAAAAAAAGAGTTTTTGCTCGCCTCATTTTTTCTCACTGGACTGAATACAGTTTTATGCTCTTTTATTATCACCATTCCCTTCGCTGCCGTTTTTGGACTCTGTCTGGTCGACACCTGGTTTGGCCCGATCTATGCCGATGCTGTCCGAACCCAAAACCATGAAACAACCCAATAAACTTTTACTTTGGGATATCGATGGCACCTTGCTAACTACCGGTTCTGCCGGAGAATATGCACTCATCCAAGCGCTCAAAAATCATTTCGAAATCGATTCCAAACTTGAAGGTATAGAAATTGCCGGTCGCACCGACAAAGGAATCGCAATGGAAATTTTGCGAAAATATAATCTGCCAGAAACCCTAGAAAACATCACCCGTTTTTTAGATGGCTACATTGAAGAACTGCAACATTGGCTACCCAAACGACAAGAAACAGGACGCGTTTTAGAAGGCATTGCCACGATTTTGGAAAGGGCACATCAACGCAACGATTTAGCTCAAGGTTTACTCACAGGAAATTTGCAAAGAGGTGCTCAGCTCAAATTGGAACATTATCAAATGATGCATTACTTCGAATTTGGCGCGTTTTCTGACGATCATCACGATCGCAACCAACTTCCCGCCTATGCCAAACAACGCGCAGAAGAAAAATTTCAAACCAATTTTTCTCCAGAAAATATTTTTGTAATCGGCGACACGCCTCATGACATCGCCTGCGGCAAAGCCATCGGTGCTAAAACCATCGCCGTCGCCACCGGCAGGTTTACTCTAAAAGAATTAAAAAAACATCAACCCACTGCCACTTTTCAAGATCTTACTAATTTTCAAGAGTTTTTTGCTATTATCGATACTGTCAGTTAGGCTTGAAAAAGATGGAGTCACTTCAACATCTTTATATTCACATTCCTTTTTGCCCAAGAATTTGCCCCTACTGCTCTTTTTACGTACAACCCGCGAATCGTCGTCTTATGCCTTCTTTGATCGATGCGATTTTACAAGAGTTTGATTATTACAAAAAAAAATATCCGCTTAGGATTAAAACCATTTTTTTAGGTGGCGGAACCCCCAGCGCTCTTCCCACATCCGAGTTAGAGCGACTCATTAGCGTTTTAACTAAACACTTTGCTCCAACCGAATTTACTCTCGAAATGAACCCCACAACCGTTTCTTCCGAGAAAGCAAAAATTCTTTACGAACTTGGCATAAACCGAGTGAGCCTGGGCGCTCAATCTTTCGACCCCAATGTGCTAGCGACTTTAGGACGACAACATTCTCCCGAAAAAATAATTCGCTCTTATGAAATTTTGCATGAAACCGGATTTCCTAATCTTAATATTGACCTGATGTTTGCCGTGCCAGGACAAAGCATAGAATCCTGGCAAAAAACTTTAGAAAAAACACTTTCCCTTCAGCCGGAACATATTTCCACTTATTGTTTAACTTACGAAGAAGACACGCCTTTCTTTGAAAAAATTCAAAAAGGCCAATGGCAACGCAACCTCGAAGTAGAAACCGAATTTTATCTAACGAGCATTTTAACACTGGAAAAAGCTGGCTTTCAACACTACGAAATTTCCAATTTTGCCAAGCCCGGAAAAATTTCAGAACATAATTTCGCCTACTGGCGCGGTTCTAATTTTATTGGACTCGGTCCTAGCGCCGTTTCTACTGTTGAAAACCAGCGTTGGCAAAATATTTCGGATTTAACGCTTTATTTGCAAGGCGCACAAAAAAATCAGTGGCAAAAAACTAACCAAGAAACTTTAAGTGATGAATTACGCGAGAAAGAAAAAATTATTTTTGGATTACGAACCAATGAAGGAGCTGCAATCAATCCAAAGTTTTTCGATTCATTTCAACAACTGATTTCTGCTGGTTACGCGCAAGAAACAAAAGGACGATGGATTTTAACGCAAGAAGGCAAATTACGAGCTGACGCCATCGGCGAGTTTTTCCTCTAAAATATTTGGCTCAACATGAGATGAAAACAGAAGTCCACAACCTAAAGTAAGCAAACACGTAATCGGATAAAGCCACGCATAATGTAATTTGGGCTGCCATTCAAGCGCCTGTTCTGGTGTGATAATCGTAAAATTCTTCAAAACCGTATAAACATCCGGTCTCACATATAACGTTAAGCCAATCGAAACAATCAACCCGATCCAAACTCCCCGTGTGCCAGTATTTTTACGAAACATAGCCAAAAGAAAAATGCCCAACATCGGGCCATAAGTGTAACTCACCATGCCAAACGCTAAATTCACAAGATTAATATTGCCCCGCACATGATCCAAGCCAATCGCACAAATTGGCAGGGTAATTCCCCAAAAAACCACTGCAATTCTTGAAGCTAACAACATACGAAAAGCAGAGCCTTCATGTGCCCAATCCTTGCCATCAAAACGCAATGCCAGCGTTGCTTGCGATAAAGCAGCTAGTGCTGAATCTAAACTAGAAATCGCCGCCGCAAAAGCTCCCGCCAAAATCAAGCCCGTAATACCCGCCGGCAATACCGTCGTAATCCAAACCGGAAAAACATAATCCGCATCGGATCCAAACAAAGAAATCTCCTCAGGCGAAGGAGAAAAATGTTGGTAATAGGCAAACAATGCCGTCCCTACGCACAACATTAAAATCGTCACAAATTGACCTAAGGAACTAAAAATCATAGCTTTCCCCGCATCTCGCGCCGAACGACAACAAAACATGCGTTGCGCATTAAGTTGATCCGTTCCAAACGCAGCCATATTTTGAAAAGGCATTGCTAAAATTCCGACCCACAAAGTAAACCCGACCGAAGGATCCCTTGTTAAATCAATCAAGCGAAATTTTCCTGCTGTAGAAGCAACATCTATCCACTGCGACACACCACCCGGTAACGCATGCACAATCCAACCCAACGCCAACAGCCCACTAAAAACAAACACGCCAAATTGCACCACATCTGTCCAAATCACCGTCGTCATCCCACCCATCCATGTCCAAACAATCGCAAACAAACCTATAATCAAAATACAAAGATGGAAATCCAATCCCGTAACCGTTTTCAAAACAATTGCTGTCACGAGCAATCTGACACTCTGCCCCAAAATCGAACCCAGAAAAAATAAGGTAGTCGTTAAACTCCGCGTCTTGCCTCCCAACCGATTCTGCATGTAATCGTAAGGGCTATAAATTTCGCGCTCAAAAAAAGCTTTAGCAAAATAAATCCCAACAATAAATCGAGCGATCACCGACCCAATTGCCCATTGCAGATAAGTCCAATCCCCTCCCGCAGCAAACACCATACCCGGCACGCCAATGAAAGTTAACGCACTAATTTCCGTAGCAATAATCGACCCACAAACCGCTTGCCACGGCAAAGAGCGACCTGCCAAAAAAAAATCGCGAATGGTAGACTGTTTACCCCTAAGCGCATGCCCGATCCATGTGGTTAAAAGCAAATAACCAACCAAAACCACCCAATCTAACGTTTTAAAATGCGTGTAAACTCCCATGAAACATTTTCTCTTAAGGAATCAATTTCAACACAGTCGCCACACATTTTTCAATGCCTTCCGCTACCTGTGCAATCGAAGCATCATACATATAAGCAGGTGTAGAAACGATACGATTGACGTCATCCACTAAAACATCTTTCACATCTTTCACCACATGTTTTGCGCCCATTTCTTCAATCGCTTTTTTCGTAGCAGGATCATTGCCAATCGTTAACTGAACGCCTGCCGAACCTAACACTTTTGCTGCAATCACCGGAGAAATACACAAAAAGGCCATCGGTTTTTTTGCTTCATGCATACCTTTGATTAATTTTACCACGTTAGGATCCACTTCGCATCGGACGCCTTCCACCGCAAAATCGCATAAATTTTTTGCCGCACCATAACCGCCTGGGAAAATAACTCCATCCATCTCCGACACTTTACATTTCGCAACATCCTGAATTTTACCCCGCGCAATCCGAGCGGCTTCCGTCAAAACATTCCTCACTTCATCCTCAACCGCTTCCCCATTCAAATGATTCACCACATGATGCTGTGGAATATTGGGTGCAAAACAAAAAACTTCCGCTCCCGCACGATTCAATGCTAACAACGTCAGCACTGCTTCATGAATTTCGCTGCCATCATACACTCCGCAACCCGAAAGAATAACTGCAATTTTTTTAGTTTGTGCCATGATTGGGTTACACGATAGTTTGCTAGTATGATAAAGCCAATCGAAAAGTTAGAAGCCATTGTCGCCACCCTGCGCGACCCGGAAAAAGGATGCCCTTGGGATCGCAAACAAACCCACGCTTCCTTAAAACGTGCTTTTCTTGAAGAATGCTATGAAGTTCTGGAAGCCATCGATTTAGAAAATCCAGATCATTTAAAAGAGGAGCTGGGCGACATTCTCTTCCATGTCATGTTCCATGCTCAAGTCGCGCACGAAAAAGAAATTTACGATTTTGATGCCGTTGCCGACAGCATTTGCAACAAACTCATTGCTCGCCACCCTCATGTTTTCGAACCTTTTCCCAGCGTTGATGCGCGACAAAATAAAATTCAAGTCAACTCAGTCGAAGACGTCGTAGAAAATTGGCAAGCACTCAAAGCTAAAGAAAAAGCTGATCGCGAAAGCGCTCTGGATGGCGTTCCACCTGCGCTTCCCGCTTTACTCAAAGCCCATAAGCTTCAAGAAAAAGCATCTCATGCGCGATTCGATTGGTCAAAAGCAGAACAAATTCTCGATAAAATTCAGGAAGAAATCGAAGAACTACGTCACGAAATTAACTCTCACGAACCCGAAAAAATTCAAGAAGAACTCGGCGACCTCTTTTTCAGTTTGGTCAATTTATCGCGCTTTCTTCATTGCGACGCCGAAGCCACTCTACAAGCCGCTAACACCAAATTCGAAACGCGATTTCGTCTCATGGAAAATCGCCTCAAACAAAAAAAAGGCGATCTAAAAAATTGTTCTATAGAAGAAATGGAACAAGAATGGCAAAACCTTAAAGATCAGGATCAGCCCCACGCGCTCCAAGTCAAATCCGAAGAATCAAAATAAAACCTCCCTGATTCTTTTTCTCTAATAAACTATATTAAGAATAAAGTAATTATTTTAGGGTCGGGGATAACCTTTAGCATCATAGATAGTATTAGAAATAGTGCCTATATTTGCTTTAAGATTTTTATCAAATTTTATTCCTTTAAAAATATCTTGTAAATTTTGTTCAGTAACTTGGCGTAATTGAGGATTTACCGTGTTGGTAAAATACGAGTATTCACCCAAGATAGGATCATTGGCTTTAGTAAGTTTCGAATCGCCTAATTTAGGATTCCAAGTATATTTTGCATCCACAGCAGTACCTCGCGCAGCCATAATATCAGGCTGTTTTCCTCTTTGGTCTGAAGCGCTATGATTTAATCCTAAACCGTGTCCTATTTCATGAGCCGCTGTGGTAGATTCACCTAAACTATCATCAGTATTGAAGAACCCACTATTATCGCCCAAGGACTTTACAAAAGACCTTTTCAATCTCTCATTATTTTTCTCAACTCTAATAAAATTATTTATATGACCATTATTAGCAGCCGCTAATTTTTTAGCGGCTTCTTCAGTTATAACAGAATAAGTCACATCAAACTTCGCTGTATATTCTTTGCCGTTTATCTTAACCTTATGCTTTTTAGCAGCATCATTATACATAGTACTAATTTCAGAAGTAGCCGCCTCTGCTGTTTTTTCAGTAGCTTCGGTACCGTAATAGTAAAAATTCATTTTCACAGTTACTGTCTTATTTTTTTCATCCAAAATAACCTCCCCAGATTGAGGAGAAGCTTTTTTAAAATTTGATTTTGTTTGAATATAGTTTTCCCAATAATTTGCTGTAAATTCTTGTTCTGGAGTCATAGTAGAAGCCTTATCATTTTTTAATCCTAAAGCAAACCTATTAAAAATAACCCGTCTTTAATCAATTTACCCTAATCCTCGGCACGCGACAGCCTATTCCACAAAAAATTTCATAACTAATCGTTCCCGTCAACGCCGCTAATTTTTCTGCCGATATTCCCGCCCCCAACAAAACAACCTCTTCTCCAATGCGAACATTCTGCATCGAGCTCGTATCCACAATCATCTGATCCATCGTCACACGCCCTAAAATCGCGCAACGTTTACCTTGGATCATGACATGACCTCGATTCGATAAAGAACGAGGATAGCCATCCGCATAACCCGCAGAAACAATCGCAATACGCTGCTTCTTCTTTGCGCGATAAGTCGCTCCGTAACTCAATGTTCGTCCCGTCTGAATTTCTTTCGTCAAAGTGACTCGCGCCTTCCATTGCAAAACTGGTTTGAGATTACTTTGAAATCCTTTCACAGGCGAAACACCATACAAAAGAAGCCCCGGGCGAACCCAATCGGCGTGAGTCTTAGGATGTTTCAAAATTGCCGCGCTATTAGCCGCGTGAATCTTCAAATCAGACCGAGGATGCTCCTTGCAAAATTGATCCAAACATCGTTGGAACCATTGCCATTGTTGGTTGGTGAAAGTCGCATCTTCATCCGAACTGGCAAAATGCGTTGCGATTCCCGCCAATCTCAAATGTGGAGATCGAACGACTTGTCGCAACAAAACCAAAGCCTCCTCATGCCACGCCCCTACTCGTCCCATGCCCGTGTCTATTTTCACATGCACAGGAAACGGTTTTGCTAATTTTTGTTTTGAAACACTTTTTTCAAACCATTTCACCTCACGATGCGTAGAAATCACAGGAATGAATTGATGGCGCACCACCTCCGGCACATCAGTTTCCAAACAAGGACTCAATAAAATCGTATCAAAACCAGATTTCGATTTTCGCAAAGCTCGCAAAAGCAAAGCTTCACGCCAATCGGTTACCCCAAACAAAGCCACTTTTTCCGATGATAACGCTAAAGCCGCATGCTCCAAACCATGACCGTAAGCGTTTGCCTTAATGACCGGCACAATCCCAACTCTTCGCCCAATATAATTCTGAATAAAACGAAAGTTGTGTCGCAACGCCTTGACGTCAATCTCTGCCCAGCAACGCAACTCATCTTTTAATAACATTGTCTTCACATTGGCAGCGAGCTAACACGAGTTAACGATAAAAACAATAACGATATTGCTCACGAAAATTCATTTCACGAAATGCTCTTAATTGGGCCACGCGTGCTTCTGCAGCCAAAGAAGAAACTTTTTTAATAAAAGAACTCGCCATGTGATTAGCGAGTCGATAACGATGCGCGAGTTTCCGGTCGATGTAATCAAAGTTTTCTCTCTCAAAAAGGGTGTAAAAAATCCAATATTTTCCCTTTTGAAAAAGTTTTCCCTCACATAAAAAATATAAAAAGCGAATCAACAACCAATAGGTATCAATTTTCGCCTGCATCTCCAACTGACAACAAAACAACTCCGATTCCACCTCGAGCTTACCCCGCTGAAACGCCAAAGCCGCATGCACACCATGTGTGATTTCCTCAACAAAAGCGATCAACGCTTCAATATTGCGATCACTTAACCCGTAGTGCGGATGCTCCTGTTCCAAACATCGAACCAGTTCAGGCGAATAATAAATCGCAATAAACAAATTTTCACCAGAAAGTCGAATGAAAGTTCTAGCCGAAAAGGATAAATCATTCGAAGTATTCGCTAAACATGATAGCTGCTTAAAACGTTGAGGCCCCACCACACACTCTTCTAGATTGATGCCAGCTTGCGAATAAGTCCGCTCCAAAACCTGTTGGATTTCGGCTAACAACGTCATAACATCTCATCCTAATTCTCCCCAACTCGGATTGGGCGATAAATGCAACAAATTTTCAGATAAATCATTCAAGGCAAAACGCGTAGGGCGAAACGCTTGCGCCAACTGATCCAAAACTCCCTGCAAATAATGCTTCTGAGCCAAACGATGTTCCGCCGCCAATTGATAATTCGTTCGCCCCACCTCTTCGTAAAAAGAAACGTCCGGCCCCCCGCGACGATTGCGATTCGCCACAATCCGTTCCACAAAAATTCCGCTATAAAACAGCGTGTAATTCGCCAAATAAATTCGCAAAATAAAACCCTGATGCGATTCCGCTTTGGCAATAGCCTGTAACATATCAGATAAATAAGGGTAAAAGGACTCACCTTGAGGAGACTCAAAAAAATGAGGTAAACGCTGCCAACGCGAAAAATTCACCAAAATTAAAGCCACATAATCGCAAATCGTTCGATCCGTTAATCCCGATTTTTTTAAAACGTGCCGCGTTAACACATAAAAATAAAAAGCTGGTGATACTTTCAAGCAACTACCATTTTCGATCAATTCCTGATAAAGACGATCGTGATCCAGAATTTCATCGCGCATTTCTTCGTCACTCAACAACTCCACCAACGAAACCGCATCCTTGGGTGAACGCGACAACGTTTTAACAACAAAATCGAAATCCTCCGCCGTAAATGCCGCCCGACAAGTTTCCACTTTCATCGTCCCTCTCCTTGTAAAAGATAACCGACTTTACAGCACTTCGCAAATGACGAATGAAATAATTTTTAACGAAAAAATTATTTATTCGACAAATTTTTCTTAGATTGGGAACGCAATTCGCGACGCGATTTTTTGGTTTCACGGACTGAGGTTAAATTTCCAGCCTTATCATAATAATAATAAATTTTCTTACCGCTATCGTAAGTAACTTTTACCAGACGCCCTGCCTTATCATAATCATACTTTTGCGCCCAACTTGAGATAATAAATACCATCAAAATAACGCCACAGAGCAGATTTTTCATAGTCCCTCATTTTGCTTCATCGCCATTTCCATGACAAGTCATAAAATAACTTTCCCTTGAATTTTTAACAAAAATCATAGATTGTGGTAACACATCTCAGTTAGCAAGTAATCATGAAAGTTTTAGTAAGAGTATTAGGTTCATCGCTAGGCAAAAAATATATCATGGCGATCACCGGTTTCATTCTTTACACATTTGTCGTCTTTCACATGCTCGGCAATCTCCAAACTTTTTTAGGACAAGAAACGGTAAATCGTTATGCTCATTTTTTAAAATCGCTGCCCGAAATATTGTGGCCAGCACGATTGACTCTCCTAGCGGTTACTATCATTCATATCATCGTAGCAATCCAGTTAACTATCGAAAATAGACGTGCGCGAGGTAACTTAGCTTATTCAGAAAAAAAATCTCTAGGCGCCACATTGGCTTCGCGAACGATGGCCGTTAGCGGATTAATTGTTTTTGCCTTTATTGTTTACCACCTTCTCCATTTCACCGTGGGCATTACCAATCCGAGCCTTTACGCATTAAAAGACTCCTTAGGACAACACGATGTTTACAATATGTTAGTTTACAGCTTTCAAATTCCTTACATTTCCATTTTTTATATTGTTGGCGTTGGACTGCTTTGTTTGCATTTGAGCCACGGCATTGAAAGCATGTTTCACTCGATGGGAATCATAAAAAACAGTTATCATCTTCCTTTACGCTGGTTTGCTCGCATTTTTGCGTTTCTTATTTTTATTGGGATGAGTTGTATTCCGATCGCCGTTTTAATGGGAATCATTCAACCCGCCACTTAATCGCATTATGAAA
Organism: Verrucomicrobiia bacterium; assembly: GCA_019694135.1. Taxonomy (NCBI): domain Bacteria; kingdom Pseudomonadati; phylum Verrucomicrobiota; class Verrucomicrobiia; species Verrucomicrobiia bacterium. The sequence continues at coordinate 133,099 of JAIBCM010000005.1, forward strand.
TTCGATTCAAAAACTCCTTCCGGTCCGCTCGCTCAGAAATGGGATCAATATCGACGCGACGTAAAATTGGTCAGCCCCAATAATAAACGAAAATACGAAGTAATCGTAGTTGGCACGGGTTTAGGAGGCGCATCGGCTGCCGCAACATTGGCGGAGCTAGGTTACAATGTGAAAGCATTTTGCTTCCATGACAGTCCGCGTCGCGCTCATAGCATTGCAGCTCAAGGAGGCATTAATGCCGCAAAAAACTATCAAAATGATGGGGATAGTATTTTTCGACTTTTTTACGACACAATAAAAGGCGGCGATTTTCGTGCGCGTGAAGCTAACGTTTATCGTCTCGCTCAAGTCAGCGTCAACATCATCGATCAATGCGCAGCCCAAGGCGTTCCTTTTGCCCGGGAGTATGGAGGTTATCTCGCTAATCGCTCATTTGGTGGAGCGCAAGTTTCCCGCACTTTTTATGCCAGAGGACAAACCGGCCAACAACTTCTCCTAGGCGCTTACTCTGCACTCAGTCGGCAAATTGGGGCAGGAAAAGTGAAAATGTTTCCGCGCCATGAAATGCTCGACTTGGTAGTGGTTAACGGTCACGCCAAAGGCATCGTCACGCGCAATTTGTTAACGGGCAAAATTTTTTCTCACAGCGCTGATGCTGTTGTGTTAGCCACAGGCGGTTATGGTAATGCGTATTGCCTATCTACTTACGCTCGCAACTCCAACGCGACCGCCATATGGCGCGCTTATAAAAAGGGTGCTTGTTTCGCAAATCCTTGTTTCACACAGATTCATCCCACTTGCATTCCGGTATCAGGCGATTATCAATCCAAGCTCACGCTCATGTCCGAATCGTTGCGCAACGATGGCCGCGTTTGGGTACCAAAAAAAGCAGGCGATAAACGTCCCGTGCAAGAAATTCCAGAAGAAGAAAGAGATTATTATTTGGAACGAAAATATCCGAGCTACGGCAACCTAGCGCCTCGCGATATCGCCTCGCGCGCGGCGAAACAAGTATGCGACGAAGGTCGCGGCGTGGGAGACAGCGGATTAGGCGTTTATTTAGATTTTTCTGATGCCATTCAACGTCTGGGTGAGCAGACCGTTCGCGAACGCTATGGGAATCTCTTTGATATCTATCATGAAATCACCGGAGAAAATGCTTACCAAAACCCAATGCGCATTTATCCCGCAATCCATTACACTATGGGCGGTCTGTGGGTGGATTATAATTTGATGAGCAATTTGCCGGGACTCTTTGTTCTCGGGGAAGCCAATTTTTCAGATCATGGAGCAAATCGTTTAGGAGCAAGCGCTTTGATGCAGGGTTTAGCCGATGGCTATTTTGTTTTGCCTTACACTATCGGTAGTTATTTTGCGAACATGACGGAAAAGCGCCCTGCGACAGATCAAGCCGAATTTAAAAAAGCAGAGTCAGACATTGTCCAAATGACTCAACAACTCCTTGAGCTTCGCGGAAAGCGAACCGTGTCTTCTTTCCATCGCCAATTAGGAAAAATACTCTGGGATCATTGTGGAATGGCTCGCAATAAAGCTGGCTTGGAAAAAGGCCTACAACTCGTGCAAGAACTTCGCGCCGAATTTTGGAATCCCAATACGGGAGTTAATGTTCCCGGTGAAAACGATGATTTAAATCAGTCCCTGGAAATGGCAGGGCGTGTAGCCGACTTCTTAGAATTAGGCGAACTGCTTTGTCGCGATGCTTTAATTCGTGAAGAATCGTGTGGAGGCCATTTTCGTGAAGAACATCAAACTCCCGATGGCGAAGCTCTGCGCGACGATGAGCATTTTACCCACGTTGCAGCATGGGAATTTAAAGGCCAAAACCAACCACCCGAACGACACGAAGAACCTCTTACTTTTGAAACCGTAAAATTGGCGCAAAGGAGTTATAAATGAAACTTTCATTAAGAGTCTGGCGACAAAAAAGCGCTCAAGCCCCCGGTCGCTTTGTTACTTATGAACAAGGCGATCTTAATCCGAACATGTCTTTTTTAGAAATGTTGGATGTGGTAAATGAAAAATTAATTTCTCAAGGTGAAGAGCCCATTGCTTTTGACCACGATTGTCGCGAAGGCATCTGCGGTAGCTGTTGTCTAATGATCAATGGCGAGCCTCACGGTCCAGAAAATCTAGTGGCAAGTTGCCAGGTTTATCTTCGCAATTTTCAAGATGGCGAAGTAATTACCATCGAACCGTTTCGCGCTCGCTCTTTCCCCGTTATTAAAGATCTTGTGATTGATCGCGGAGCTTTTGATCGCATTATTCAAGCCGGTGGTTTCATTTCCGCCTCCACCGGTTCTGCGCCCGATGCCAATTCCACTCCCGTTGCCAAAATGGCAGCAGAAGCCGCTTTTGATGCCGCCGCATGCATTGGTTGCGGAGCGTGTGTCGCTGCATGCAAAAACTCTTCTGCTATGCTTTTTGTTTCTGCCAAAGTTAGCCATCTCGGTTTATTGCCACAAGGCCAACCCGAACGTTATCAACGCGTTCTAAAAATGGTGGCACAAATGGATCATGAAGGTTTCGGTAATTGCACCAACACCTACGCTTGCGAAGCCGCTTGTCCTAAGGGAATTAGCGTGAACTATATCGCGCGAATGAATCGTGATTATGCCATCGCAACGATGAAAAATGATAACTAATTTTATCGGCTAACTGAAACAAGACCTGGTTGTCCCAATCTTTCAAAACCATAATTAAAAAGCAGCGTGGCATCCGTCCATTTATTTGGACTTTTCAAAATAATGAGATGCAATTCACGACCATTACGCGAAGCTGAAGCCGCATAAGTATGCTTGGAACTATAAGTCCATCCCGTTTTCGCAGGTCCCATTCCCGGAAAAACACCCAATAATTTATTATGATTCGACACCGTTTGCGTGCCACGAGCGGTGCGAATAACAAAACTTTTCGTCTGACACATCTGCCTTAATTCCGGTTTACTAATCGCAGCCTGAAAAATTTTCAGCAAATCACGCGCAGTGGTCAACTGCCCTTGAGCAGGCAATCCATTAGGATTTTTGAAAGTCGTTCGAGTGCAGCCCAACTCGTGTGCGCGTCGGTTCATCATAGCAGAAAAGTTAACCACACCACCTCCCACGTAACGCGCCAGCGACATCGCACAATCGTTAGCCGACCCCACCAAAAGCGATTTCACCATGCCTATTACGGGAACCGTTTCACCCGGCACCAAAGATAATTTCGTCGGCTCCACTTTTGTATCTTGCGTTGCGACTTTAACACTTCCTCGCAATCCGGTTTGCTCATAAGTCAACAACGCTGTCATTAATTTTGTTGTGCTTGCGGGCGGTAAGGGCTCATCAATATTGCGCGAAAACAAAACGCGCCCGGTTCGCGCCTCGACCAAAAGCGCGCTTTCGGCTTTTACACCTTGACTGACTTGCACAATAGAAGCCGCCCAGACATAACTCGTCATCAATAAACCCCATCCCAGTAAAAGAAACTTTTTCCAACTTGCCATTATTTCAATTTAACAAAGCCGAAGACAAATGAAAAGACTTTGAACTACATTTTTTCGCCATTGCCTTTTCTTAAAATTTCGTTTCTCTTTATTTATCATGACCAATGCAGAAGCTTATGTAGCTTTGAATTTGCTCCCAGGCATGGGGCCAGTGCGCGTAAAGCGATTGCTCGAAGCCTTTCAATCACCACAAATGATTTTAGCCTCCTCCTCCGATTCATTGCAGCGCGTGGAAGGAATTGGTCGGGAGCTAGCGGAAACCATTTCGCACTGGGAAAATAAGGTGGATTTGGCGCATGAATTAAATCAGATTAAAAAATTGGGCGTAACACTTGTTACGTTAGCCGATGCCGATTATCCCGAAAACTTAAGAAATCTCTACGATCCTCCTTTGGTTTTGTATGTAAAAGGTCGATTCGAAGCAAAAGATAAAAAAGCATTATCTCTCATTGGCTCTAGAAGTGCGACTTATTATGGCAGAGAAATGGCCCGCAAAATGGGATTTCAATTAACTTATGCAGGTTTTACTGTGGTGAGCGGTTTAGCGCGCGGCATTGATACTGCTTCGCACGAAGGCGCGTTGGCGGCTAAGGGTAGAACTATTGCCGTGTTGGGTTGCGGCATTGATCAGGTTTATCCGCCCGAAAATCGTTTGCTCTCAGAAAAAATTGCTGAATCAGGGGCTGTGATATCGGAATTTCCGATTGGCACCAAGCCGGATCGACAAACGTTTCCCATTCGCAATCGAATTGTGAGCGGTCTCGGAATGGGACTTGTTGTTATCGAAGCGGCAAAAAATAGTGGCGCATTAATCACGGCTCGCATGGCGTTGGATCAAGGTCGACAGGTTTTTGCCATGCCAGGTCGCGTGGATGTGCCGCACTCGCGAGGATGCCATGCTTTAATTAAGCAAGGCGCTAAATTAGTCGAGTCAGCGGAAGATGTCTGCGCTGATTTTGAATTTTTCTTACCCACGCCGGCTTCAGAAGCCTCTCCTTCTCCATCCGATTTATCGTTAGAAGAGCAAAAAATTTATGAAATGTTAGACCAAGAACCTAAACCGATTGATGAGATCATTGAAAATTGTGGGTTGCCAGTTGCCACGGTCTCTTCTACGTTGCTGCGACTGGAAGTTAAAAAACTTGCTAAATCGCTTCCAGGAAAATTATTTGTTAAAAAATGAAAACACTTGTGATCGCTGAAAAACCCAGTGTCGCGGCTGATATTGCCAAGGCACTAGGAAAACTTCCGAAAAAAGGGGATTATTTTGAAAATGATAATTATATCATTAGTTCCGCTATTGGCCATGTGGTCACACTTTTCATGCCGGACGATATTGATAAAAAATTGCGCTATTGGACTTTGGAGGCATTGCCGATTTTGCCTAAGGAATTTCAACTCAAGCCGATTGAAAAAACTGAAGATCGCTTCCGCCTTTTGGAAAAATTGATCAAACGCAAAGATGTGGATCAAATCATCAATGCTTGCGATGCAGGACGTGAAGGAGAACTCATTTTTCGTTACATTCTCCAGCTAACCGGAACGGAAAAGCCGATGAAGCGATTGTGGCTTTCTTCGATGACACCCACTGCCATTCGCGACGGCTTCCAACATCTTCGCAACGGACATGAACTTGACAATTTAGCAAATGCCGCGATGTGTCGCAGTGAATCGGATTGGCTCATTGGCATTAATGGCACACGCGCTTTCACGCGACGCCTTTACGGATCAAAAGTTCGACAACTCGCAACGGTGGGTCGGGTGCAAACGCCGACTTTAGCTATCTTGTGTGAACGCGAGCAACGCATTAAAGATTTTAAATCCAAACCGTATTGGGAAGTTGAAGCGCATTTTGAAATTCAAAATGGCCAATATATCGGACGGTGGATTGATGAAACATTCCAAAAAAGCGATCGCGAAGAAGACGCTGATTTGCGTGCGGATCGAATTTGGGATGAAGCGCGAGCGCAAGCGATCCGAAATCAATGCGAGGGAAAACCAGGCGTTATCAGCGAAGAAAAAAAACCATCCACTCAAGCGCCACCGCTACTATACGATCTTACCAGCTTGCAACGCGAAGCCAACGGTCGCTTTGGATTTTCTGCCACACGCACACTTCAAATTGCGCAAAGTCTCTACGAAAAACGTAAGATGATCACTTATCCACGAACGGATTCGCGTTGTTTGCCGGAAGATTATTTAACTACCGTAAAAAACACGCTGCAATCCATCGCGGGCACTGATAGCAGTTTATCCACTCATGCGGCTAAAGTTTTGGAACAAAGCTGGGTAAAACCAAACAAACGCATTTTTAATAATGCGAAAGTGTCAGATCACTTTGCTATTATTCCTACGGGTCAATTTGCAAGCGGCTTGGATGAAAATGAAGCAAAGTTATTTGATCTGATTGCCAAACGTTTTGTCGCCATCTTTTTTCCCTCAGCACAATTTGAAATCACCACTCGACTCACTCGCGTAGAAAATGAAGTATTTAAAACTGAAGGCAGAATTTTAAAAGATCCCGGCTGGTTAATTGTTTACGGCAAAGAAGAACAGCAAGAAGACGTTCGTGTGCCAGCCGTAGTGGCTCAAGAAATGGCGCAAACTCTCGAGGTTAATGTGCTTTCGCTCGTTACACGGCCTCCCGCTCGTTTTACAGAGGCCACTCTGTTAACAGCCATGGAAACAGCAGGAAAATTGCTCGAAGATGAAGAACTGCGCGAGGCCATGAAAGAACGAGGCTTGGGCACACCCGCAACACGCGCGGCCATCATTGAATCTTTACTCGCAGAAGCTTACATCCGGCGAGAAGGTCGGGAATTGATTGCCACGGCTAAAGGCATGGCCCTAGTGGAACTTTTGCGCGGCATTCAAATGGAGGCGCTAACTTCACCTGCTATGACAGGAGAATGGGAGCATAAATTGCGTTTGATGGAACAAGGACAATTATCGCGCGAAAAATTTATGAACGAGATTGTGGATCTCACGAAAGATATTGTTCATAAAGCCAAAACATTCGATGAAAATCAGCTTGGCGCCAAACCTCTTTCGGCGAAAAGTCCCGTCGATGGCGCTGCGATGGTTGAAACTTATAAAAATTATCAATCCGTCAACGGCAATTTTACGATTTGGAAAGTCATTTCCGGCCGAAAAATTGAACCGCAAGAAGCCATTACCTTGATTGAAAATCGCATCATCGGCCCTTTCGATAATTTCGTTAGCGCGAAAACGAAAAAAACATTTTCAGCAACGCTACGTCTATCCTCAGAAAATAAAGTGGAAATGGTTTTTGATCGCACGCCTATCGGTGCGGATGGCCAAAAATTGGATCTCTCAACAATGACCCCCATCGGAAAATGTCCCGTTTGCGGTTCTGGTATTTTTGAAACGCATCTGGCTTATCTTTGCGAAAAATCGGTGGAAGAAAAACCGGAGTGCACCTTCAAAATTGGTAAGAAAATTTTATCGCGCGATATTGAATTGGAGCAAGCCAAGAAACTTTTGGAAACTGGTAAAACGGATTTACTCGATAAATTCTGGTCTCAACGCACCCGTCGCCCTTTTTCGGCTTATCTCAAATTAGATGAGAAAGGAAAAGTAGGGTTCGAATTTGCACCACGACCACCCAAATCACCTAAAAATGCGGGGCGCTCAAAAACAAGTAAGAAAAAAGACGAAGCCTCTTCCTCAGAATAACATGTTAAGTTCTGTCACACAGGATTTGCAAAAACCAGATGAAATGGGGATTGCATTTTTAAATTATCTGGAGGGTGTGAAAGGGCGGGCATCTCTTACTTTAAAAGCGTATGAAGCTATTTTGTTGGAAGCCGGAATTTTTTTTCAAAAATCTTGGGCACATTTAACGCCAGAAGATGCGAAGCGTTGGCTTTATGAGTTAACGCGTCGCGGTTATGCTCGCTCTCATATTCGCCAACATTTTTCGTGTTTGCGTTCGTTTTATCGTTTTCTGATGCGTGAAAAACGGGTGGATCACAATCCGTTCTTAAAAATCAGTTTGCCCAAATTAGAAAAGCGGTTGCCTCAGTTTTTAAGCGAAGAACAAATGAACGAGCTTCTTGAAGCCCCGCTCAAAATGCCGCAACCGAAGCAAGCCCCTCAGTGGATTAAATTGCGGGATGCCGCTTTATTAGAAATGGCTTATAGCGCTGGATTTCGAGTGAGTGAATTAGTCGGTTTAAATGTGGAAGATATCGATCTGGTTAACGAAACAGCTCGAGTGCGAGGCAAAGGGAATAAAATTCGGCTGTGCCCTTTAGGAGCGCCCGCTTGCGAGGCGTTGGAACGTTACTGGACAGTTTGCCAGCATCCCCGAAAAGGAGCTGTCTTTTGGAATAAAAGTCGTGGAGGTAGGCTCACGGTGGCAGCAGTGGGACAATTATTAAAAAAATATTTATTGTTTTGTGGTCTTGATAGAAATATTTCTCCGCACAAATTGCGACATAGTTTTGCAACACATTTATTAAATAGAGGGGCTGATTTGCGAAGTGTTCAAGAAATGTTGGGCCACGCCTCATTGTCCACCACGCAAGTTTATACTCATGTTTCTTTAGAGCGTTTGCGCCAGAGTTATGATCAAGCTCATCCGCATGCGAAGGAGTTTTAAGTGAAGACAAATAGGGCAATAAAAAGTCTATATCAGGTGGTGTTTGCCATTGGTTTCTTAATTGCTTTGCCCAGTTATGTTATCAAGATGATAAGACGCGGCAAATCGGGTCGTGGTTTTGGTCAACGATTTGGTATTTATGGTCCAAAAACTCGAAACCGCTTGCAAGCTTGTAAGGGCGGCCTTTGGATTCACGCTGTTAGTGTAGGTGAAGTCAATTTGGCGACTCTGCTTATCAAAGAAATTCAACAACGCCAACCTCAGCTCTCGATTGTTCTTTCCGTAACGACTCCTACTGGTCAAGCGGTGGCTTTGAAGCAAATCTCGAAAGAAGTGGTTATTATTTATAATCCACTCGATTTTGTATGGAGTGTAAAATCTTTTTTTCGATTACTTCAACCTCGCTTACTCATTCTAGTCGAATCTGAAATTTGGCCGAATTATTTTTGGGAAGCGCAGCGAAAAAAAATCCCAATTGTAATGGTTAATGCGCGTCTTTCGAAAAAAACCGAAGCGCGTTATCACAAATGGGCCTGGTTTTGTCAGCCATTGTTGCAGCAGCTTGAAATGGTCTGCGTGCAATGCGAGGAAGATAAGGAACGATTTATTCGATTGGGCATTGATCCAGCGCGAATCCGAGTTACGGGCAGTATGAAGTATGATGTTTCGCACGTAGAAATTAAAAATAGTGAAGAAATAAAATCTATCCTTCATCAAGCGGGTTGGAATGAAGGAGAACCGATTTTTTTAGCGGGAAGCACGCATCCAGGTGAAGAGTTGATTGCTGCTCGAGTTTTTCAAAAATTGGCAAAACAATTTCCTAATCTTTATTTTGTTTTGGCACCGCGCCATGCCGAACGCGGAGGAGAAATTAGTCGATTATTAAAAGAACTCGGGTTAGAGCATAAAAGACGCTCTAAATTAAAGCAGCTGCGCTACGAAAAAAATCGCGTTTTGCTTTTGGATTCCACAGGCGAATTAAAATATTTTTATTCTTTTTCCTCTGCCACCTTTATTGGAAAAAGTTTGAAAGGACGAGGAGGACAGAATTTTTTGGAGGCTGTCCAAGCCGAATGTCCGGTTATCTTTGGGCCTCACATGGAAAACTTTGCCTTGATGGCGCAGGAATTTTTACAACACCGCGCTGCACTCAATGTGCAAAATGAAGCCGATTTAGAAAAGGCGATTACTTTTTGTTTAAGACATCCCATTCAAATAAAAGAACTCACCCATCAAGCGCTTCAATTATTTGAACAGCAACTGGGCGCAACTCTAAGAACTCTTGATGTTCTTAAGCTTTGGCATAACAACAAAAGTATTGACATTTTAGAAAAAACTAAGTAACTTTATAGAAATATTTAGTTTAACAGGAGGAGATTAAATTATGAAAAAGTTATTAACGTTAACGGCTGCTTTCTTTGTGCTCGGCGGCTTTTATCAAAAATCACAAGCACAAGTTTTTATTAACGTATTACCAACTACTTATAACCAAAACTTTGACTCGTTTGGCACAGCCAACGTAAATTGGACAAATAATGTCACATTACCAGGCTGGTTTATAGAAAAAGAAACTAATGGTGTTACCACTCTCGTCGCAAGTGCAGGTGGTAGTGGTGCTTCTGAAATTTATAATTACGGAGTTGCCGCCGATCCAGATAGAACCTTAGGTTCTATTGCTTCAGCAGACGAATCCGCTTTCTATGGAGTTCAATTCACCAATTCTTCCTCTCAGACTGTTACCAATATAAAAGTCACATATGATGGAGAACAATGGACGAAGGGAAATCTTAATGCCACGATAAATTCCTTACAGGTTTTCTTTCGGGTAGGTGGGACCGGTTTTCTAGCAGACACTAATAATGTCGGTTGGACTGCAGTTTCTGCTTTAAATTTTGACAGTCCTCAAACATTTATAGGAGTTATTCAAGCTCTCAATGGAAATGACGCGACCAATCGAGTTGCAGGCATTACGGCTAATATTCCCGTAAACGTGCCTCCTGGCCAAGAAGTTTGGTTGCGCTGGTATGATCAAAACGATCCCAATGCAGGTGGCGACCATGGTTTAGGCATTGATAATTTGTCTGTTGAATTCCAAGGGCCTGCTTTTGTTCTGATATTTCCTTTGGATGCCACAGTCGAATTAAAGAAGCCTAAATTAACCAAAACTTTAAAGGTTCCTAAAAAAGGATTTCCTATTAAAGGTTTGATTAAAACTACTAACACGGTTTCTGAGGTTTCTTACTTCGCCTTTGGTGGAACGAATGAACCCACTAATGCCGTATTTAAAGTTGCTGGAAAACTCAAAGAGTTTAAGAAAGGCAAAAAATTCAAACAAGGTTATAAATATTTGTTTAAACATAAGGGTAGCGGTAACAAGCCTGGTGAAGGCATTACTGAATCTCCCGTAACTCTGATTGTGCGAGCAAAAGGCACTCAAGGTAGCAATGCTGCTAGTTTGAACACCAACTTTGTCTTTACGGATGTTAAGATAAAATAAAAACTAGTTGATCTTACTTTAAAAACCGGTCCGGCTGCCGCCCGACCGGTTTTTTTATTCTATGATAGCTCACAAGCTAGATAACATTTCTTTCCATTGAAAAAATTTTATCTTATTAAAGTGCATCCTAAAGCATATTTACAGCCTTATTGAAGTGCATCATTTGACAGTTCTCCCTTCATCCATAGCTTGTTTTCCTTAACCTATTAAAAAATGGAGATAAAAAATGAAAAAAATATTAACTATAGCTTTATTAAGCTTAGGTTTTAGTAGTTTCAAGCAAGCTGTTGTAGCTCAAGTTTCGATCAATGTATTGCCAACCACATATAGTCAAAACTTTGATTCATTGGGAAATGCTAATGTAATTTGGTTTGATAATATCACTTTGCCAGGTTGGTTTCTAACTCAGCAAACTAATGCGGTCACTAATCTCGTCGTAAGTGATGGTAACGGCGGCAGTTTTGATTTCTATAATTATGGTTCTGTAGGCGCACCGGATCGCGCCCTAGGATCCATAGCCTCAGTCGACACAACCGCCTTTTATGGTTTAAGATTTACTAATGCTTCACTTCAAACCATTACTAATATGGTTATCGCTTATACAGGTGAGCAATGGAGAGTTGGCAATCTCAATGATGTGATTCCTGACACATTACAATTCTTTTTCCGAGTAGGGGGTACAGATTTTTTAGCCGACACTAATAATGTCGGTTGGACACCTGTACCAACTTTGAACTTTAACAGTCCTCAAAATCCTGGAGGGCCGGGTGTCGCTGTACTCGACGGAAACAATACAACAAATCGCACCCTTGTTTTAGGCAATATTTTAACTATGGTAGCACCTGGAGAAGAGGTGTGGCTCCGTTGGTTTGATAAAGATGATCTCAATGGTGATCACGGTTTAGCTATTGATGATCTATCTGTTGAGTTTCAAGGGCCAAGCTTTGTTCTGATATTACCTCTAGATGCTACGGTCGAACTAAAGAAACCTAAATTAACCAAAACTTTAAAGGTTCCTAAAAAAGGATTTCCTATTAAAGGTTTGATTAAAACTACTAACACGGTTTCTGAGGTTTCTTACTTCGCCTTTGGTGGAACGAATGAACCCACTAATGCCGTATTTAAAGTTGCTGGAAAACTCAAAGAGTTTAAGAAAGGCAAAAAATTCAAACAAGGCTATAAATATCTGTTTAAACATAAGGGTAGCGGTAACAAGCCTGGTGAAGGCATTACTGAATCACCTGTGACTCTGATCATACGAGCAAAAGGCACTCAAGGTAGCAACGCTGCTAGCTTGAACACCAACTTTGTCTTTACGGATGTTAAGATAAAATAAAAACTAGTTGATCTTACTTTAAAACCGTCCCGCCTAGGCGGGACGGTTTTTTTATTGTCACATATAAATCAATTCGCTCCGTAAAAACGTTCGACCTTCAGTCCGCTTTCTTGTTCCACTCGCAAGGCAATAGCGTCAAGTTGCTCATTCGTCAAAGCAGTTGCCCAAGTTTCCGGTGTGGGTCGTGCCACAGTATAAATTTGAATACCTAGAATTTTGCCGCCATTTTTTTGAATACTGGCTAACTGATGAATATAAGCAGAAATCTCTTCATCAGAAGGTGGTTTGCCATGAATTTGAAGAAATAAAGTTTGAATCCAAAGTGGAATCTTGTTAGCGGTTTCAGTAATATTTTTAATAATACGATCCAAGGAAATAGCCGTGCGATTGACCAATTTATAATAAGCAACAGTGCCGGCATCTAATTTAGCCCAAATTTCATGAGGGCCTTGCGCCATTTGTCCAATACCACTTTTTACAACGGGTCGATCCAAGCAGGCTGCATCGGTAATCAAAACCAATTTCACTTCGGAAAGATGAAATTTTTCTCGTGCCCTCCAGGCAATTTCCACCGCTTGATCAAAATGAGAATAAGTCGTAGGTTCACCATCGCCACTAAAGGCAATATCATTCAATCGTCGCCACGTAAGAGGTGCTGAAGAAAATGGCTCATTTTTGAAAAGTTCTTTAGATTGGTAAATTTTAATCATGGACATGAGTTCTTGCTCTAAAATTGCCAAATCTACCTTACGCGTTCGAGGTAAAGCGTTTCGATCCACTTCGCAATAGACACAATCAAAGTTGCAAATTTTATCAGGATTCAAGTTTATGCCAATCGATACCCCTCGAGAGCGTCGCGAAATCACGGGGTAAACATAAAGGAAATCCTGATAACTACGCCGATGATCGAGATGAGCTTGAATGAGATCCATAGTTTAATATACTATTTTGCTCACAAATTAACACAGATTGGCAATAAGGAACGATGCTAAAATGCTAATTATTGACCGGCTGGAAACTGATACAGAAGGCTAATCATTTTATGTCATGGAAAGCTTTGAATGAAGCAAAGGTTTTTCTCCTTTTTTTAGGAGTTGGTATTCTTATTTTTACCCTCTGGAAATATTGGCTGGGAGTGGCTCTTTTGAGTTTAGTTAGCTTAGGAGTTGCTTTATTTTTTCGTGATCCTCATCGCACGATTACTGATGATCCTACTGCGATTGTTTCGCCAGCAGATGGGACCGTAGATGCGATAGAAAATTTGCCTCACATCGAAGCATTGCAAGGTCCCGGCAAAAGAGTTTCGATTTTTCTTTCTGTTTTGGATGTCCATATCAATCGCGTACCTTATGAAGGGACCATCAGATCGATTTCTTATCATCCTGGACGTTTTTTAGACGCGCGCCATGTTGAATCTGCACAACTCAACGAAAATCAGCTCTGGATATTGGAAACTTCCCATGGAACAATCGGCGTCCGACAAATTGCCGGTTTAATTGCCAGACGTATTGTGGGTTGGCGCAAACAAGGCGATGAAGTTAAAACAGGCCAACGTTTAGGCCTAATCAAATTTGGTTCTCGCACCGATTTATATCTTCCTCTTTATACCAAAGTCCAAGTTCAAATCGGACAAAAAGTTAAAGGTGGTGCTACTATCATAGCACAGTGGACTCAATCATTATGAGCGAAGACAATAAAGAAAATTCTTCTAAAATCTATTTACTGCCCAATTTAATGACTGCTGGAAATCTCTTTTGCGGTTTCATGGCTGTTTTACAAATTATTGAAGGAACTTTGCGACAAACCACAGGAGATGTGGGTTGGGAAACGCGTTACACCACAAGTCTGCTTTTTATTCTTGGCGCTTTTATTTTTGATATGCTAGACGGGCGGGTGGCTCGATTAGGTGGCTATGAAAGTCCCTTTGGCCGGGAGTTTGATTCTTTGGCAGATATCGTTTCGTTTGGCTTTGCTCCAGCATTGCTGGTTTTTAAAATTGTGCTAGCGGAATTTCCTAATCGCTTGGGTTGGTTGATTGCTTTTTTTTATTTAGCTTGCGGTGCCTTACGATTAGCGCGTTTTAATGTTGCTGCCAGTCAAGGCAACGGATCGAGCAAAGATTTTACGGGTTTCCCTATTCCCGCAGCGGCGGGTGTGATTGCTTCGATCACTTTAACTTTACTTTATCTTTACGAAAATGAACATCAAATCGGCAACTGGAAATTGCTTTTGCCCTTTCTGATGGTTTTCTTATCTTTTATGATGTTCAGCAAAGTACGCTATCCTAGCTTTAAAACAGTAAACTGGAGAACAGAACGTTCTTTACCGCGCTTTTTAGGAATCATTCTTTTGATTATTCTTGTTGTGCTTTATTGGCAATGGATGTTAACGGTCGTTTTTTTAAGCTATCTTCTTTACGGTTTTTTCCGACCTTTTCTTTCAAAACGAATTAAAGAAGAAATCGAAGAGGAATAATTTTATCTCTAAAATAAAAAAGCCCGTCATATAGACGGGCTCTTTTTGATAAAGGTTAGCTTTTATTTAGGTCCAACAATTTTATATTTTTTCTCTTTCTTAAACAATGTTTTCACTGGATAAGTATTGGTTGAACCTGTCGGCAATAAATCCAAAAGTTGGATCGTTTTACCTTTACGAATTACGACATCCACATCGGAGTTAATTTCTTCAACGTAAGGAGCCGCAGCAAAAGGTTTAAATTTCTTAGGCAACGTGCCGACATTTGTTGTAATGGTTCCAAAAGCAAAGCCGTTTGATTCAGTATTTACAACAGCAATAGCGCTAAACTGTTTTTTCTGTTTCTTAGCGCCTCGCAAAAATATGGCCGGCTCTTCATTGAAACTACCAAATCCTACCACTTTAAATCCTTTTGGATTAGCTCGTTCAATAAAGTTATTGGTATTTACTACGACATTTGTGTTATTAGTGGAAACATTAAATGGCGTGTAATAGAGCCTCATGATCTTTCTCTTCGTCGCAACTAGAACTGTATTGGTGTCAATATAACCTGATGCTCGGATTTTAAATTTCTTAGCCAGAGTCGGTAGTTGAACGCCTGTATTGGTTAATAGAAGATTAGTGGTCACAGTTAATGCAAAAGGCGGTTTTTTACCTTTCTTAAAGATAATTTCCGGTAAATCATCTGCATTCAAGTCTTTAGCCGCTAAAATCTTATGTTTCTTAGGCATTAAAGTTAAAAAGTCTTTGAATTGAAAGGTGTTGGTAGGATTATTACGCGTTAAAATGCGTAATGACCTGCCTTTCTTAAGGAGAATATCGTTCACCTTATCACCATCGAAATCAGCCGTAGCGTCGCGAACGATAGGAATTTCAGTGATATAAAGTTCTGCTTTAGTTTCATCTTCCTGTTGCGAAACATATGCAACGTATTTGGAATCACTGCTCATGGCATAAATACTAACCCCTGCTGTAAAACCGGGTGTATAAGAAAACTCATCGCTAAGTTTAATATTTTCGCCGCCTCTGATCGGCACAAAATAAAGCTCTCTCTTAAGTGCATTTTGTTTATTGGCTACATAGAGCACCGCTTTACCATTGGGTACTACTTGAAAATTCAACACAAATCCATTCACAATAAAAGCATCATTCAAAGAAGTAATAGGTCCTCCATTAACTCTGCTGCTATACAAACGAAAGACACTCGGTTGTTGTTGATCAGCACTATAAATAATGCGATCTCCCTTTTTATTCCAAGCAAAATCTAAGACCTGTTGACTTATATCACTGAACAATGGATTAATTCGACGCTTATCGGCAGGATTAGCGGCTCCGACATAATAAAGATCTCGATGGTTATCTCCTATTGCTTCTTGGCTAAGATAAAGAATACGATTCCCGTCGGCGCTGAAACGAATCCTACCAAAAGCCACATCTTCATCTTGTTCCAAAGGAGCATTTAATTTAATCACGTCGGCTGCTGTGCCGTTAATCGGAACGCTATAAAGCTCATTGGTCGTTTTATTGTCACGATCCATTCGGAAAGCCACTCGACTTCCATTAGGACTAACCTTTAAAAATGTGGTTGTGCTATTTCCACCGCCCGCAGCAGGTGGGCCACTCAGAGAAACTGTAGCTCCGCCTTGGACAGAAACTTTTAAAATTTCGTTGTTGTTTAGAAGAACCGGATCAGCTTCAAAAATAATATTAGCTTCGTCTGGTGTTAGCTCGAAGGAATCAATATCACTAGTTGGTAGGAGTCCATTGATATTGATTATTGCACTCGTTCCAAATTGAGTTGTCTGCGCTTGGAAAAGACGAACTTGTCCTAAGGAAAGTTCATCAGCAATATAAAATACTTGGCTTCCATCTTTTGTGACTTGATAATCTCTTACTGCTCCACCATTGACGCTAATACTACTGACTTGAACCGGTAAACTGTTTCCATCAACTGGAACGCTATATAAATCAAAACGGGTGGGTGACGTTGCGTTCGCAATATAAAAAACACGCGTTCCATCGGGTGAAACTCTTACAGCATTAAGAAAAACACCAGGAGGGAACTGGGTTAAACTAATTGGATTTCCTCCCGTTACGGGAACACTATAAATCTGTCCCAAAAAATTAGTTTCCAAAGTATAAACAACATGTGTGTTATTCAATGCAAACTCTGCACTCACGACTGATGAATTAGGAGGAACAGGTTGACTCAGTTTTAAAATAGCTGCCTGTATCGACAAACCAATACTCAAAATAAAGCTTATTGATAACAGTTTAAATAAAGTTCTACTATCATTTTTCATTCCTAATCCTCCATTTTAATATTCCAAACCTCTTGTTTATAAACAAACCATCTATTAACCTAATATAATCTATTTAAAAAATCAAATAGTTTACTTTATAACTGGGCAAATTTATCCATCTCATTTTTCTTGTCAATGTTTTAATCTATTAACGAGGCCCTAAAACTTTAACTTTCTTCGGAGCGTTAAAAATAACCGTTCCCTCGCCGGATGCCGGCAAGGTAAACGCCCGAACCTCCTTGCCTTTTCTGGTAATCACCTCAACAGTATTGGAGCTCAACGCCGTAACACCAGATGGTTTGGCGCCTTTTGTGACATTACCCAACTGTAAAGAAGTTCCCAAAATAAATTGATTGGACTGAGCTACCAAACCCAAAGCGCTGATCGCACTTCCTTTATTCAACAAAATGGAAGGCTGTCCATTAACTTTTTCAAATCCAAAGACTTTATTTCCTTTTTCCACTTCACCTGTTACTTTTTGACCATTAACTAAAACCTCTAACTTTTTGCCCTTTGAAGAAACAAAAATGGGATTAGCCCCAATACGACCCGAGGCTGTTAATTTAAAACCTTTGCTTAACACAGGGGCCGAAACGGCAGCAGCTTGCTGCTGTAAATCCGACTGAACTGTCACAATACTAATCGATTTACCCTGTCCAAAAACAATTTCTGGTTTGCCGTCACCGTCTAAATCATCACTAGCAAGCACCTTTTGTTTTCCAGATAAGGGTGTGGGAAAATCAACCGTTTGGAAGGCGTCTCCTTCTTTACGAGTCAAAAGCTGCAAAGTTTTCTTACTTTGGATGAGAATATCATTTTTGCCATCCTGATCATAGTCTGAACTTAAGCTGGTTAAATCGGCAATGTATAATTCAACAGTTCCTACAACGTCCTGATCAGCCCAATAAACCACCTTGGAAGAATCGGGACTGACTCGAAAATCCACAACACCACCACCAGCCGCTAAAGATGGATTAATTTTCGCAAAATTTTCCCCATTGAAAGCCACTCGATAAAGTTCAATAGCACCTATCGAGTCTTGATTCGAGCGATAAACAGCCACTTCACCATTAGAAGTAATCTGAAAAGAAACAATCGAACGATCCGCTGGAATATCAGGATTAATTTTTTGCACCTTATCTACGGTAAAATCAATCAAAGGAGAACTAAACAGCTCTTTTAAATTTAACGACTGTTGATCGGCACGATACACAACAGCTTTCTTTGCGTTCACAATGGAAAAATCACTGACATCACCACCAGGGGCAAGAGGTTGATTAAGCTTGGCAAAAATTATACCACCTGTAGCCGGAATAATATAAATCTCATTTTGACCCACAACTTCTTGATCTGATATATAAACCACCTGACTTCCGTCGCTTAAAACAGCATAATCGCTCGCTACATTGCCTCCCATCACCGGAGTGGGTGTAATACCAGCGCCTGTAAAATTATTGCCATCCACATCTACTCCCCATAAACGAAAAGCGCCCCCAAAATGATTGGCACGATACACCACCCGATCCGTGGTAGGGAAAAACTTGAAATCTAATACATCTTCCATCGGAGCGAGAAAATTGCTAATCTTCAAAGAGCCAGGCACTCCAAGCATCACGCTATAAAGCTCCATGATATCATCCGTGTCTTGATCTGCTACATAAACCACATTCGATCCACTGGGACTAAAACCATAATTTTCCGTAACATCTCCCCCGGCCACTAAGGGTGTATTGACTTGGGTTGCAGCTCCACCTCCCACTGGCACTACAAAAAGCTCGAAAACTTCATCGGTAGTCTGATCAGCGCGATAAACCACCTGCGTTCCATCACGACTTAATTGAAAATCCACAACATTACCGCTTCCAGTTAAAGCCCCATTTAATTTGACTGAAGCTCCTCCACCAATCGGAACGCTATAAAGCTCCGCCACTAAAGCATTATCTTTTCGAGCAAGATAAACTACCTGATCTCCGCCCGATGTTACCTTAAAACTCAAAACGCCACCCACAACATTGCCACTTAAATCAACCGGTGCTCCCCCCGTTATCGGAACTGCAAAAAGAGACACCTGACTTAATGCATCCGGTCGAGCAAGATAAACAATCGTAGACACATTCGAACCCCCAGCAAATTCTGCCGATTGGATAACACCTCCCGCCTCAAAAGACTGATTGAGCTTTTTAACCGCCCCTTCCGTTGAAATAATGGCTCCCAAAACTAACCCAATCACCAAAACAACGCCATTAATAAACCCTTTCATAACTTTTTCTCCTTTATCTTTTTATTCTTTTGAATCTTGAAAGTACCATACTAACTTTTTTTACAACAAATCGCAACAAAAATTACAAATGGGCCCTACAATTTTGCCATATCTGAATGGATAGACTAAATCGTGCTAGCATAATTCTTTCGAAAAATTTAAGAAAACAATCTTTAAAGGAACTTTCTTGAATGGTTTTTCATAATATTTATTAAAAATTAATATTTTAAAATAATATAAGTGCTTAAAATAGTATTGATAAGACATTATTCAATCTTATAATTAGTTTTTCTTATGGAAAAAGCCAACATTCCTTCGCCCCTTAAAATTATTAACGTGGCTGGAAATCAAACCGCTAATATTCAGATTGCTGAATTTTACCAAAATGTCACTTATGCGGGTAGTATAGCCACCTTAAAACCCAATCAACCTCAATCTTTCTACGTCTGTTTTGAGTTTCCAGGTTCAACTGACAAACCAACGATTGAAGCCACCATTGAAGTGAGCAACCCCTCCGACCCTTCTCAACCCCTGGAAAAGCTTACCATCACCTTACATCGCGATCCCAATAATTTCGGAAGATTTATTTCCGAAAATTTACTAATGGTTTCCAGCCGCAATGCAGATCAGATTCCAACCGCCAATCATCCAAACGATGGTCCCCTTGACCAAACTCTCTACGGCCAAATCAATTCAACCATTACCGTCTCAATCTCCGATACTTCAATAACACCGCCCAATTCTATTGAGAGAACCACCTACCAAATCTCAGCCTCAATCCGTCCTAAAGACGTAGTTGTCGTCCAACCCATCATCGTTCATGATGAAAATGGAAATCCTTTAGCCACCGAAGTGCAATTAAAACAGTTAATAAACGAGTTAAGAAATGGCATGGCACTTACAGGCACTCAAGTCATTGTAGAAGGAGCCCCAACTACAGTTAAAACAAGTGATTTAGGCATCACCTTCCAAGACGGATTAGACGAGCAAGAAAAGCAAAAATTAACCGATGCCATCCTTTCCAAACCAAGTAACCCTCCCCATATCAAAGTCGCTCTCCTAGGCCATACCGACCTAGGCCCAACTACAACCACACACCATTACAAACTAGACGCCACCGGTAAACAAACCGGTCATCCCGTTGTCTTTGCCCAAAACACAACCCAAGCTCCATTTCTAGCTCAAAATTTTGAATTAATTCGCAAAACAAATACCGCTCTTGCTAATCTGAATGCCGATCCCAACTACCTCCTTTTCAAACAGCCTCCTGCAAATGCCACTCCCCAATCTTCCAAAACACACTCGCGAGATATTTTTGCCACGTCACCTCCTCAACAACAAGTGCCCCCTACCCCAAGCCCAACCCCTTAAAGAAACTTTTTCAAAAAATTAATTCGCAAAAACATTGACATAATTTGATATTGAGACTAAATCTCAATCCATGAAATACGCATATTTATCCTTAATTCTTTCAGTTGTCTGTTTCCATTCTTTACCAGCAACCACTGACATCACCTCCGTCAAAACTTACCTCCTCGACACTGTAGGAAAAATGAAAACTGCATCGATCGACTTCGTAAAAAACGCCGAAGCCTACCAAAAAATTATTCAAACTTATCAAGGTGACTACCAAACCGCCTACCAAAAAGCGCAACCGGAAATCCAAAAACTCATCGCAGCCATGCAAGATAATTATAAAGCCATGGATAGCTTTGGCTACGAAACTGTGGAAGCCATCGTAGCTGGTGTTAGCACCCTCGCCGATTATGATATTTATCTCGACGCCGGAGTTCCTAAAGCCGATGGTCCTGAAAATGTCGCACCCGTCACCTTGAAGCTGAGCAACGGCAAAGTCATCGACCAAGAAGGCTCCTTATTTACCTACTTAATCGAACCCGCTCTCTGGGGCGGCAACCCTCGCTGGTGCGCTCCCCTTGACCTCAACCAAGACGGAAAAATCGCTCCTCGAGAAAGCCTCCCTCAAACAGAATTCATCCTAGCCGTCGCCCAGGATGTCGACCAAAAAATTACCGCACTCCTCCGTGACGCACGCGCCTGGCAACCCACCCAACAAGACTGCTTTAGCGCCCTTGTCCTCATGACACCCACCCTCTCCGACTACTTTGAAGACTGGAAAGAATCACGCTACAGCGATTCCACCTCCGGTCGTTTTAGTGCCGTAAGTCGCTTATCCGACATGGAAGGCATCATGCAAAGCTGCTCCGTTCTTTACAGCGCAGTTCACAACAAAATCACCACCGAAGACAAAGCCTTAGCCAAAGCCATTAAAGTCGGTTTCCATGATATCCTCGACTTCATTGAAAAACTTCAACAAAAAGAAAATAAAGGAGAAATTACCGCAGCAGAAATCGATGAACTCGCCAATCAAGCCAAAGAAAAAACCGATAAACTTCTTCCCCAAATTGAACAAGGCGCTGCCCTCCTCGAAATACAAATCAAAACGTAACCCATGATCTACCTTTCACGAATCTCTCGATTCCTAAAAATAGTCGTTCTTGGGATTATTCTAGGCCCCTCGATCGCTCATGCCGATATCATGGACGACTATTTTACTTTGCAAGCCCAACTCGACGACTCTCTCTTAAACCTCTACGGCAACCAAGCCTCGTCTCTTTCTCCCAAACTAGTCCAAAAATTTTATCAACAACTTCGTCACCCCTCCGCCCAACAACTCGCCAATCAAATTCTAACGGATCTCAACACCTCACCCCTTTCCGCTCCAACCCTCGGCCAAATCCAGGCCAACCTGCAACATATTCTCGCCTTAGAAATGATCCAAGCTCAACGTCAGGGCGATATCCCTACTGCTCAACAATATCGTGCCCTCATCAAACTTCCCAAATATGCCAATGCCACAGAAGGCGCTCTTTCTCTAAAACGCATGGGCAAACAAACCAGCCATCAAGACACCCTCAGCCAACTCCTTGCCAAAGAATATCTCACCTGGCAAACCACTCGCATTCGAGAAAAACTCGATACATTGAATCGTCTCACTCAACAACATCCCACCTTTAACCTTCAACTTCTCCAAGCTCGCACCGTCGAAATACAAACTCTCTCGCAGTTTCCTTCAGAACTTTACAACTGGGCTTTTCTCAAAAAAAATGAAGCCCCGCCTGCTTCATCACAAACTGCCTATCTCCACTTTCTCCAAACTTTATCACAAAACTTTAATGCCGATTTTTTTTCCGAATGGAAAAAAGAAATCGAAACCTCCCTACCCAACCTTCTCACAGCCGACGACATCAATCGACGCGAACGTCTCTTGCTCAAACTACTGCGCCTCATCCCTATGGAATACCAAAGCGGCGTTCGCAATGGAGAAATCACAGTTCCCTTAGAATATCGCGAAGCTGAAACTTTCACTCGTCAAAGTCGCCAAATTCTGGACGAGCTCCTTCCCACCTGGCGAAACACCAAAACTCAAGCGCTCAACCAATACGGAACTCAACTCACTGAAACACTTCAATCCCTAGAAAATGCCATCGCTCAAAAACAAGATCCCAAACAAATCGAAATTCTAGCCAAAAACATCAGCCAACTTCTTCAGAAAGAATTTCAACTTACACTCCTACGTAGTGGAAAATCTTCTGACGTAATTGAAGAAACCGTGTTGGAAGTGCGCTCCCTTCTCACCCAATCCCTCCAAGCCGCCCAAGCCGCGCGCTGGAACGATGCCAAAAACCTGCGTCTTGAAGCCTACACCACTTTTGATTTAGAAATTGAAAAACGCACTCTGCCCCGCGATCCCGAACTTGCCTTAAGAGCCGAACACAGCTTCCTCGAGGGCACTCCCACTCAACCTGGTATTAAAGCCGCTCTCGATGCGCGCGTGCGTGGAGAAGCACTGACCCAAGCTTATGCTCAAACCTTAGCCGCTTTAGAAGAATGCCATGCCTTATTAAAAGTTAATCTCTCTCCCACCGCTGCTATTTATACCACAATCACCATCATTACCCGTGAAGGTTTAGAAGCTGTCGTCATCTTGGCCGCACTCCTAGCCGGATTGCGCGGTCCCGCTAACCAACGCATTCGACACCGTGTCATCAATGGAGCATGGCTAGCATTGGGCACAACAGTTCTTACTTTTTGGCTATCACGCTCTCTTATCGAATCCCTAAGTCGCTACGGAGAAAAGTTAGAAGCCGTTATCTCCATTTTTGCCGTTATCATTCTTCTCATGGTTACGAACTGGGTTTTTCACAAAGTCTATTGGGTCCAATGGAACGCACGACTCCGCAGCCTAAGCAAAGCTGTTCAAGACGGCAGTGGATCATCCTGGGAAAGCTTAGCTTTGATCGGTGTTGGTTTCATGACCATTTATCGCGAAGGCTTTGAAACCTCGCTCTTCCTCCAATCCCTCATCCTCGAAGCCGGCATGCGCACCGTGGGCATCGGCGTTCTCATCGGCTGCGGCATCATTGCCTTACTCGGGTGGATTGTTTTCGCCATCGGCGCCCATTTACCTTACCGCAAACTACTTGTCTTCACCGGCATCCTCGTAGTTTCCATTCTCCTTACCTTCATCGGTTCTACAGTTCGACTCTTTCAAACCGTAGGCTGGCTATCCATCCATCCCATCTCAAGCCTAGAAATTCCAAGCTGGATGGGAGTATGGCTCGGACTCTACCCATCTTGGGAGGGCATGCTCTTACCCGTAGTCGGTATTGGTTACGTGGCAGTCATGTGGTTCTACGTCAAAATCACTTCCCTAGTGAAACAACGTAAAATGGAAGAAAAAATACAAAGCGATATCACTGACCCATCCGATTCAACCCTGACAACCTCAGTTGTATAATAAAGACTATGTTGACTCTAACTTCATCTGTCGCCACATTTAAAACAATGGATTCTGAAATAAAACAGAAGCTTCAACTTTTTTTTGATGCAAAAGAAATCCGTCTCACTTCTCAACGCGAAGCGATCATTGAAGCAGCTTTCGGCACCAATCGCCATTTTACAGCTGAAGAACTCCTTGATATGGCTCGCGAACGCGATGCGAGCGTTTCTCGCGCCACCGTTTACCGTACTCTCCCCCTTTTAGTTGAAAGCGGCCTCATTAAAGAAATGGATTTTGGAAAAGCTTACAAATTTTACGATCCTAATTACGCTACTCATCCCAATCACAATCATCTGATCTGTGTCGATTGCGATAAAATTGTCGAATTTGAAGATCCCATCATCGAAAAACGTGAAAATGAAATCAGTCGATCTCTAGGATTTTTGCCAGAAAATAAAAGCGTTCAGATTCGTGCTACCTGCCAGGAATTAAAAAATTCTGGCGCCTGCGCTAACAAAGCCAACTGCGAAAGAAAATAAATAGATTTTGGTGTCTCCGCTCAACTGGCCATATTCACGCTTACATAAAGCGCTAACTGTTTTCCTAAGATGCGAATCCTGCTTAATTGTCATCCTCGGTTCAAGCCCCATAACTGTACGAAGTGCTTCAATTATCTCTTATTTAGCTAAGAAAAACCTCTTGTCATTCCGACTCGATCGGGAATCCATTTTATTCCACTGATCCCCGGGTGAACCCGAGGATGACCTGAAACAAAACATAAATTCCCCAAGTTTGAAAATAAAAAAGCTCAGAGTTTTTCTCTGAGCTTTTTTATTTTTGATCAATTTATTGCGGCGCCACAACTTTACCCAACTTCTTAGTTGTCTTAAAGGCGGGTGTGCCCAAAGTAGTTGCACCATAGTTCACAACCCCCACATTCTTGCCTTTACTAATAATGAGTTTAGCCGTTGCAGTATTGGTTCCTGCCACCGCTCCTCTTACCTTGTACTTCTTATCAAAGACTGGCCCCGCTTGTGGTTCATTGCCTTCCCCAGCGATAAACGGGGCATTCGTCGGAATATCGTAAAAGAAGAGTTTTTTACCCTTAGCCAAAACCAAAGAACTTACCGCATTGCTCGTTGTTCCAATTCGAGCAATCAATCCGACCACTTTAGGATTCGCTTTCTTGGTGCTCACTAAAGCTGCGCTGGTATAACTTGGTGATAACAAGGCTCCTATTGTCTTACCTTGTTGCGTAACAATATCGACCAATCCATCCCCGTTGATATCACCAGAAGCCACCACTTTAGTCTTTGGACTTCCCACGCTACCTAAAGTTATATTGCTACTAGCTGTAAAGTTACTACCCAACAACAACGCACTGACAGAGGCTTTATTTTGTACAATCAAAGCGTTATTACTATTAATAACATTAGCACCCACAATTTTATCTTTCTTATTCAATGTAATTTTCTTAGAGGCATCGACTCCGCCAGCAGGAAAAGCAATTAATGTTGCTGTCTTCTTTTTCTGCGTCACTAGATCCAGTGTTCCGTCGCCGTCTAAATCTCCCGTAAAACCTGTCGCACTCGGAGTAACAATTACCACATTGGATTGGCCCACAGTTAAATTTAAAATTTTCGTATCCACGCCTGCATCATTAGTAGCAGATAAGGTTATGGGAAATACTCCTACGGTATTAGGCACGCCTGTTATCACATTGCTATTTAACGTTGCCCAACCCGGCAATCCACTAGCGCCATAACCGGTAATCGGTTCATTCGTCGCCGTAATGGTATAACTAAAATTGCTCACCCCTATGGTCGTCGCAGCAACTAAAGGACTGGTAATAACCGGTGGCAAAATAGCAGTAACATATAACTCAAAAGTTTGATCCAAATCTTGGTCAGCGCGATAAATCAAAGGGTTGCCCGCTGGATGAATCACAAAAGTAGTGACATCACCATTCATTGCCAGGGGCGCATTAAGCTTAGTATTAGCTCCCCCCGTAATAGCAACTCGATACAATTCAATAACCGTATCGGTGTCTTGATCCGCTCGGTAAACGACTTGTGAACTATCCGGACTAATTTGAAAACCCGCTTGCACATTTCCATTCATCACTAAAGCACCATTTAACTTCGTGCTGCCCGTCGCCGCAATTTGTGCGCTATAAAGTTCGACAACATTATCTGTGTCTTGATCAGCCAAATAGACCACTCGCGCGCTATCAGCACTCACTTGGAACCCAGTAGGAAATACAACATCTCCATTGGCCACTAAAGCGCTATTTAACTTCGTGCTACCCGTAGCTGCAATCTGCGCGCTATAAAGTTCAAAAACATTATCCGTATCTTGATCAGCCCGAAAAACTACTCGCGTGCTATCCGGAGTAACTTGAAAATCGGTTACATCCCCATTGGCTACTAAAGCGCTATTTAATTTTGTACTACCTGTCGCTGCAATCTGCGCACTGTAAAGTTCATTCACGGTATCAGTATCTTGGTCAGCCAGATAAACAACCCGTGCGCTATCCGCGCTAATTTGAAAACCTCCCGCTACATCCCCATTGGCCACTAAAGCGCTATTTAATTTTGTACTGCCTGTCGCTGCAATCTGCGCACTGTAAAGTTCATTCACGGTATCAGTATCTTG